>DATLVI010000034.1 GCA_035577545.1 Verrucomicrobiia bacterium | reverse complement strand
GCAGACTGTCGCCAACCACGGCACGATCATGGCGGCCAACCCGGTGGCCGGCTTGAACGTCTTCTCGGTGGGTATGAGCGACTTCAACGACGCGACTCTGGGGGCCAGCAACGGGGCCATTCTCAACTTGGTGCTCGGCGGCGGTGCGGGCAGCAGTTTCAACAACAACGGCACGATCGCGATGCTCGGCGGTACGTTGGTGATCTCCAACGGCGCGCACGGGGTCATCACCAACGACCTGTTTGTGACCGGCTCCGGCACCATCACCCCCGCCATCGTCAACGATACCAGCGCCACCATCCTTGCCAGCAACGGTGTGCTCACCATCGGCCTGTTTAACAACCTCAACTCCGGCACGCTGCATAACTTCGATGGCGGTTCCTCGATCAATCTCACCAACGCGGTGCTGGTCAACACGGGCACCATCGCGCTGGGCGGCGGCGGTCTCATTATGGCTGGCGTGATAACCAACGAGAATGCGATCACCGGCCCCGGCGCGCTGGGAGCTTCGTTGCTAAACGACACCACGGGCACGTTGCTCGCGACCAACGGCACACTCACGGTCGGCACTAACACGGGCGCGTTCGTCATCAACCGCGGCGTGGCGACCATCAGCAGCAGCGGGGTGCTCAGCGTCACCCCTTCCTGGCTGAACACCAACGGCATAATCCAACTCGCCGGCGGAGTCGTCAGCGGAGGCGCTCTGACGAACAAAGGCACGATTACCGGCTTCGGCGCCTTCAGTAACACGATCTACAACGCGACGGGAGGCACGATCAACGTCGCCAGCGGCAACACCCTACAGATTGTGCCCGCCTGGAACAACGCCAGCGGAACCGTGAATATGCTGGGCGGCATGCTCGCCGGCGGCGCGGTCACCAACCTCAGCCTGATCAACGGCTTCGGTACCATCAGCAGCCGCGTGGTCAATAACAGCGGGGGCATCCTGACCGCGACCGGCGGGATTCTCACCCTGTCCAACGCGCCAACACAGAACGGCACGTTTATCGTGACCAACACCGGCACATTGAACGTCGTCGCCGCCTGGAACAATAACGGTACGATTAGCCTGCGTGGCGGCACGGTGATCGGCGGCACGCTGACCAATCTCAATCAGGTAACCGGCTTCGGCACCCTCACGTCGTTGCTCGTGAATGGCGCCGGTTCCACTCTCACCGCGGCCGGCGGAACATTGACCCTTGCTTTGGCGCCGGTGCAGAACGGGACGATCGTAATCACCAACAGCGGCACGCTGGACGTCGCGACCGCGTGGCAGAACAGCGGCACCGTCAGCCTCATGGGCGGCACGTTGGTCGACGGCACACTGACAAACTTGGATGGCGGGCGGGTCCTTGGTTACGGCACGGTTGCCGCTGGTCTCATCAATTCAGGCACGCTCCTGGCGAGTTCCAGCGCCGCCGACCTCCATCTGACCGGTGGCACGGTGTTCAACCAGACCAATGGCGTCTTCGGGGCCAACAACGGGCGCTTGATTGTGGATGCGGTGTTCACCAACGCCGGCACGGTCAGCTTCATCAATAGCGTGGGAACCTTTGCGAGCGCAGTCGTCAACAAGGGCACCTGGGTTATGAACCCGAGCACCAATGTCTTTCTCGCCAACTACACCGTTGCCACCAACGGCTATGTCAGCATGTCCTCGGGCGGCGTGAGCATTTTCAAAAACAACTTCGTCAACGTCAGCACCCTGTCCAACCAGTACAATACGCTCAATGGCAAGTTCGTCATGGACGGTCAGGGCACGCAACAGTTCTTCGTGGCGGGGATTAACCTCGGCGGGTACGCCAGTAGTGCGCAACCCTCCAACGAGACCTTCTTCACCACCGCGAACGGGACGTTCTCGACCAATGCGTTCGCCTTTGGCACAAACGATATGATTTTCGGTTACAGCAACAACTTCGCGCTGGGCACGCTTGAATTGAGTGGCTTGTCCACAACGGTGGTGATGGACGCCTTTGGCACGGTCGGCACCAATGACGGGCTGGTGGCCGGGTTGTACTTGAATACGCTGACCCTGGATCCCGGCTCGCTGCTGATCATCAGCAACAATGTCGAATTGTATTTCCAGAGCACCAACGGGGTGACGGGCGTCGGCCTCGGTGTGCTGGGCGCCGGCGACAACATCCTGATCCTCAGTGGCGGCTCCTTGCACCAAATCGGCATCATTCCTGAACCCAGCGTCCTCATGCTGCTCGCCATCGGCGCCTTCATCATCCACAAGTACCGACATCGGTCGTGATCGCCGAGCCAGCCGTACACCATCCCGCCTTACAAAAAAACTGGCGGAGGGGGAGGGATTCGAACCCTCGGTACAGGCTTTAATCCCGTACAGCGGTTTAGCAAACCGCCGCTTTAGACCACTCAGCCACCCCTCCTGCAACAACTTACGCGAATCAGCCTGACTGTACTTGGCAATAAATGGCAAAGTGAGGTATCGAAAGGTTCACCATGCCATGACAATTACCAAGACCAAAACGAGACTCTGGCCGCCGATTCACAAGCTGACTTATACCAGCGGACAGACCGGCTGGCAAGTCGCGTGTATGCTCAATGGCGAGTGCGTCCGTGGGACGTTCCTCACCCGGCCCGAGCTGAGACACGCGCTACGCGGTACTCGTAATCGCTCTCGAGGCATCGGATACGTAACTACCTGGCATGGTCTGATCTCGGTCACGGTTGATAATCTCGCTCGGTTTGCTGCACGTAGCAAGCGCCACTGGCGTCAGTCAATCAATACACGATCACCATTACCGTGGCCTTCTGGAGATCCTTGACCACATCGGCGAAGGGACGGTCTTTCTCGGTGTGGGGTTCTTTGAGTTTGCCTGCCAATTCCTGCACGGAGTCCAAGAACGGGATGAGGAATGAACTCTTAAGCGCGTAGTTGACGTTCTGAGGTAGCGCGCCACTGGATTCGAGAGCCACCAAGTCATCGAGTTGTACCTAGACGATCCCGATCACGTTTCCTCGCGCAATTGACTTTGGTGAAGGCGCGTCACCAGTCGTTGCCGCTGCTCAGGAGTTCTGCGTCGGCGACCTGATCCACTATTTGAGGAATCCATGCCGCCATTGTTTCACAACGTGAGGCCCAAAACCAGGTGTACCCCGTCAGCCGCATACTCTATCTCGACAAAGTCATTGCCAAAACAGGGGGCCGACTTTGTGGGCTAGCCGGCCCAACGCGCCTTGCGTGGAGCGGCCTATCTTGGAACCAACCATGCCCGAACCACTTCGACAAAATTGCCACGCGCGTGACGTTCGCGCCAGGGCTCGTGGCCACAGCGATCAAGCTGCACGTATTCGAGCCCGGGAATGAACTGTCGCAAGAGTTCATACGTTTGAGCACCCGGATGAGGGTCAATGTCACCATGAATCATCAGGACGCGTGCCGATATTTTACGGAAGATACCGGGCTCGATCCCCTCCTGCTGGAGATGCAATACATCGCTCCAGGTTTCGTTGTGTCCTGCCTCGTCGGGAGGCAATTCATCGCTTGAGGGTACCGTCTCGAGTAGGTCGTATGACTCGATCCGCATGTACGCCGCGCCCAGTTCGCCGAGGATTACGTCACGACGGCCATTGTCTGATTCCGCCGCGAGGCGGTCCTGAAGAGCGCGAATCTTGCGGCGTCCTTCGTCACCCAGTCGATGGTCAAGCGACTGTTTGAAGATCGTGCGCGTCGCCGAATCGTAGGTGCCGCATCCCACGAGTACCAGATCCGAAACACGCTCCGGAAAGCGGGCCGCGAACGACAAGCCGAGCATCGCTCCCCAAGACCATCCAATCAAAGCGGCTGGCCTCGGCGCAACGGCTGCCAGATCCTCCACGTGCCGCGAGACTGTCAAAGGCACGAGACCCGATCGCCTTTGAAGGGGCTCGAGCACTTGAAAATATGGCGCCAGTGCGCGGCCAAGCCCGGAGGCCGATCCTGGCGCGCCCGGTCCACCGTGAAGGACGACGACAGTTCGTTCGCCAGTGCCGTAACGACGAACCTCTATCGGATCAAGTGCCTCCATCTGGTGCCCAGCTATCCGGTTAACAGGTATTGCGCACACGACAACCATCCCTTTAGACCGCTGATGGAAGCCCGAGGAAAGCACAAAAACAGACTCCACAGGTAGGACTCGAACCCCCGAATCCTCAATTATCGGCCATTTTGTACGTAATCCTTATTGAGAATCAAGGCCAATCCACCACTACCGACCATCACTCAGACGCATCTTTCACCACTTTTCCCCGACAGTTTCCCTGACACCTCGACTCCCACTTTTAGCGCTCCACAGGCCGGATGATTTTTTACACAGCACAGGGTCAGTGCAGTTGGATATCGGAGAAAGTGGCCTTGCTGAGGAGCAGCGCCTCGTGACTCACAACGAACAGCCCGACATTGCCCTTTGCGGCGGCAAGCTCGGGCAGATCGACGGATTGGGTGGCCAATGATTTCCCATCACCGTCGAGAGCGGTGGCTTCAAACCGAGCGCCATTGCGGACGAGACGAACGGTGCGTGTTTGTCCAGCAAGCGCCAGACGGTTCTCGGTGATGCGTGCCCCTGCCGTTCGTCGGTACGCGAACGTGCACGTACCATCGGGAATCAAGTTCACGATGACGATCGGCGCATCGGCCTTGAGACCGGCGCGATACATCAGCCCCGCCTTGGCGTACATGTGGGTGTCAATCGGGGGGGTAAGATTCGCGCTCAGTTCAAAGCGGTCCGCTGCCTTCCGTGAAACGAAATGACATTCATCATTGCCCTGGAAGACATCGTTTCCCGCGCCAAAAACCTCCATCTGGTCCCTGGCCAGAACGTGCTGGCCGCCTTTGACAAACGGTTTGCCCAAATCGCTGCTTTCCCAATCGACCGGCAAATGATCCTGCGGGGCCGGCCCGGAGATGAACGGATATTCCTGTAGTGCCAGGGCCGGTGGCGTGCTGCTGGTCAGTGCGACGCGCAAGTCGTCGTCCTGGTCATACTTCATTGTTCCGAGGGTTCGGAAGAAGTTCTCAATTTCCTCCTTCGAGTCTGTGCGGAAGTGAGGGATCTTGAGATCGTCTAGGTTCGTCACCATGTACCAATTATTCGGGTGACGCCCGCCCTGGTGTTTGACGATCTTGTACGACCACATCGTGGCCGCCCATCCTTGCGATGCAAAGAGGTCGTAATAGCGCCGCATCATGGCCGCACCGCCCGCCTTATCGAAAACCACATTGAACTCTCCAGCCAGATAAGGCGCCTTCCACCGCTGAATCAACGCCATCTTCGACCGCAAATTGAGACCGATAAACCGCGCGTGCGTTTCCATTACCGGTACGCCGCCAAACAGGCCAGGATAAAAGTGTTCCGTGTAGCCAACATTCTTCCACCCGCGCGAAGCGGGAGCGCCAAACATCGTGATTCCTCGAAGCGATCCCGCACACAGAATCAAATGCTTTTGATCCACTTCGCGAATAGCATGGATTAATTCGTCCATGGTCGTGACGAGCATTGAGTCGGACGGTTCATCCCCATGATTGCCATAGGGTTCGTTTAGCAAATCATAGGCGGCGACGGTCGGGTTGGTGCGATAGTGCTCGGCCATTGCCTTCCAGAGAATTGCTGCCCGTTTTCTGTTCTCCGGCAACCAGAGCTTGTTCTGGCCGCCGTGTCCGGTGCACTGGTCGGTGCTCTGGCCTCCGGGCGCGCCATGCAGGTCCAGGATCACATAAATACCCGCTGTCGTGGCCATGCTGACGGCGTGGTCCAACCACTTGAAAGCATCCGGACGAAGCCGTCCCGGCCTGGCGTCGTCTTCGAGCAGGTCGTAATAGATAGGCAATCGCACCACATTAAAACCCCACGACTTGATGATGTCGAAATCCCGCGGCTTGATCCAATTCTCCCGGTAGAGTGAGAGCAAACGCTCCTTTTCCTCCGCCCCGAAGCGCTGCTGTAACAACTCTTCCAGTTGCCAGTGGTCCTTCGGATCGTCGGGACCGTTCATATCCATCATCCACAGTTCATTGAGCAGCCAGTTGCCCAAATTACATCCGCGCAGAACCACCGGCTTCCCGTGTTCATCCACGATCGCCGCGCCGTTGGCATGGAGCGGTGCAAGCATCGCCGGTTTCGACGGAGTTTCAGCGTTGGCTGCGCGTGTAACGGGCGAGAGCGTCACGCAAAGAGCCGCAGCAGTTGCCGTTGTGATTCGCTGAAAGAAAGGTCTCATATTATTTGCTCGATGGAGTAAATTTGCCCAGGAAAGAGATGACTTTCTCCTGGATTTCCGGTGTCTCGAACATTGGACCGTCGTGTCCTGCGCCATGGACGGTAACAAGCTCGTTAGTTATTCCAACCTGGTCAAGCCGTAAATGCAGCCGCTCGCTTTGTCGATAGGGCACCAAATCATCTTTGTCGCCGTGCAGGATTAGCACCGGCGGATTTCCCGGACCTACATAGGTGATGGGGCTGGCTGCGCGAGCCATGTCCAGTTGATTGGTCGTTGGGCCGCCCAGAAGACGCGCTTGGGCATCTTCCAGAACCTGATGGCCGTGTCCCGGGCCGATTTCATCAAGGATGGTGGTGAGGTCGTTTGGCCCAAAAAAGTCGAGAATGGCGAATGGTTTGATCGATGAATCGGCGCCAAACGCATTTTCGTTTCGCGCCAGTCCCAGGAGCAACGCCAGATGACCGCCGGCGGAAGCGCCACTTACGACGAAATGTTTCGGATCGATGCCGTACAAGCCCGCATGCGCGATAATGAAATTCAAGGCGGTATTACAGTCCTCTATCTGGGCTGGAAACTTGGCGTCTCCGCTCAAGCGATAGTCCACACTCGCGAGTGCGTAACCACGCTTTACGAGGTACTTCACGTTGTCCCAATCCTTGTTGCTCAACATCCATGCGCCGCCATGCAACCAAAAAATCAAGGTACTGGGTCGCAATCCCGGATCCTTCGGAAGATAGAGGTCAAAGGTTTGTCGCAAGTGAGGATTGGCGACGTAGGGAATGTTCTTTTTGACGAACGCGTCCCCGTAGGGCGTCGAATCCCCTGTTTTCTCGAAGCCATTCGGAGCGCCGCTTGAAATGATCGGCAAAAAGGCCGTGGCGATCACGATAGAAAGGCTCTGGCGAATTGTCATTTGGATGCGTCTTGTCTATGGCACAAGGAGCACGCGATAGTAACGGCCAGCGGCGTTGAGAGCCCCGGTGTTGACCGTATTGGTCACGCTGCTCATGCTGAAGTTGTTCCAGAACACATCCCAATGCGAACCCGTATTCCCTGCCGCCACGTTATTGTCGAACAATCGAATCTGGCTGATCCCCTGCCCTCCCGTAGGATTAATCAGCGTGCCGTTGACGTTCACCGTCGATCCACCCGCCGGCGTCAAGCTCGCGGAGTACGTTGTGGCTGATGTCAGCGTGATCCGCACATGCACGCCTTTGTCCGTATAGGGTACCCCCAGACTGTGCGTTCCCGTCCCATCAATTGAGCCGTAGCTGCCTCCCGGATTCATCCCGACGTAATTTATCTCGAGCAAGGTCTGCCCGGAAGCGTTCTGCAAATCAAAGCCCACGCTGCCCCCGGATTCGACGTACCCATTGTCCATGTCCAGCGTCAGGGTTTGACTCACCACGAGCGCCCCCGCCGAAAATACCCGCGCCGCCGAGCCCGTCCCGCCGTTATTGGCGAAAGAACCCCATGACTTGCCACCCGTGCTGTCGATCCCGCCTGATGGATTAACCCCGTTGGTGGTCGAAGTAGTGATGAACCAGAGGGCGTTGCTTGTGTTGTTGGTAGGACTGACCACCCACGCTCCGAATCCGGTGCCACCGTTGGCCCCGTTGAAGTTACCCCCGGTGTACGCAGGAGCCGAGGCATTGTCGGACGCCCCTCCACTCACCACCGTCAGTGATCCCGTGTCGAGATAATTGGTCGTCGTGACTCCGCTCCCCGTAACGATGATGTTTGGGCTGACGTTGGAATACGTCCCGTTAACACTCGTGGCCGCCTGCAGTACATTCGTCGTCCCGCCGGCGCACATCCACACAATACCAAGATTGCTGCCCGAAGGCGTGATCGAGGTTACGTGAAAGTACGAAGCCGCATTGGTCGGATCGGTGCCCGCCAGAAACTCTTCAACGTTGGACTGGCCATCGCCATCTGCATCCACGTCCGGGGCCCCCAGGGGATTGATGATGCTACCAAAATACTGCATCTGCCATTGCTGCCAGGCTGTCGGCGGGGCCACACTGACGTTTGTAAAGGTCGCGGTGGCGACTTGGCTGGCGCTGTGAGAGGTGACCGCCAGGCCGGCTAAAACAACCGTGCTCAAGCCGCTAACGATCTGCGCGCCTCCAATCTGCGTCCAGTTGGTGCCGTCCGTGGAATAATATCCGGAAAAGCTGCTCCCGCCATTGCGGATGAGCATCACCCAGACGGGAGGCGCGACGCCAGTCACCTGTACTGAATTGACTTGTGCGCCATTGTGATTACGCCATTCAAAATTAATGATGTTGCCCGGGAGGACTACCACGTCGGCAAACCCGCAGCTTGCGCTGTCGTCGCTCCGAAACATGACGCCAGCCTTGGCGGCGGGATCGGTGTTCTGCAAGGAAGTCACTTCGGCAATCAGGATGCCATCGCCGGAGTAATTCTCCCAGAGATAGTTGAATTGATCCGCCGTCCCTGCAATGCCTGAACCGCCACCGCCGGACATCGTCCAAATGCCCGTGCCTGAATCGTACTGCCCCTGGCCGGCCGGACTCGGTGATCCAATGTCTTCATCGCTCCAACCGGGAGGGACTCCAGCCGGGTTCACTTGAATTGTTACGGTAACAATATTCACGGAATTAGCGTACCCATCGTAATCCCTGTAGCGAAACGTGTCGGTACCGCTGAAGCCGGCCGTGGAAGTATAGGAGAACGAACCGTTCGGGTTGAGAGTCAACTGACCGTTCGCCGGGCCGTTCACCAGCACGGCGGTTAGCAGAATCCCCGACTGCCCGTTGTTGATGTCCAGATCATTGGCCAGCACTCCCGCGCCACTGCTGACTGCCAATGTCACACCCGACGTGGCGGTGTACGAATCGGCGACGGCGAGCGGCTCGCCCAGGTATTGCTTGAGATAGGAAGTTATTCCGAATGCCGTGGCCGTTTTCCACTGCGACCAGTCATTGGAAATGGTGCTGGACGAATCGCTTTGAATGTTGGGCTTGGGAGGGCTGCTGCTACTGATCGGGTCATAAATGCCCCAGGAATCCCCGACCGTGCCGTTGGTGGCCTTATAGGCCCAAGTGGTCCAGCTGATGCCGTTTTGATTGAATTGTGTGACCGCGTATTGCCAGGCAGACCCGGTGCCATAACCCTGGAACTCCCCGATGAAGTCCGGGACATTCCACGATTGATGGTTCAGGAAGTCGCTCGTTTGCTTGTTGACCTCAGCTTGTACGCCACTGCTCGAGCCGGCGTAGGCATGCATCTGGTAAACAACATTACTCCAGTTGTACACGCTAGGAGCCGGCAGAACGTCCCACTGCCAGTTTAATGATTGACCGCTCGTGCCAGTCCCGCTCCAGGTTCCCTCCATCATGATAATGTGATCCGGATCCACGGCCCGGACCGTCTGGTACAGACTGTTATACATGACCCAGATCGCGTTTTGTGTCGGCGCGCCGAACGGCTCATTAACCAAATCGTACCCGGCCACGGCGGGATTGCCCACGTAATGAGCGGCCAGATTGGACCAGATGAGCGTCGTTTGGGCCTGGTAGGCGGCGTTCGTCCAGTACGCATTCAGGTTCGCCACGCCCGCGCTTTGCGATGAACTGACACCGCCGGGGACGCCGTGCAAGTCAAGGAGCGTATAAATTCCGCGTTGCCAGGCGTTGCTTACGACCCAGTCGAGCCTGTCAAAGGCGTCGGCGCGCCACGTGCCATCCAGCCGTTGGAGATCGGTCCACATGATCGGCACACGCACCAGATTCATGCCCAACGCCCGGATGTTGTCGAGGTCATTGGTCATGATCCAAGTATTTTGATACGTCCGAATCAGGCTCTCCTCCGTGGTAACTCCGAATCGGGAAACGAGCTTCTGGACGACAGAGTAATGGTCCGGCAGCCCGGACGAATCCATGGGACACATCCAGCCTTCCATCAGAAGCCAGGCACCGAGGTTCGCGCCGCGCAACGGAACGATATCGCCGGTACCGTGACCATTACGGATATTGGTGCCGTTGGCCGCCAGAAATGGATCCGGCGTTGTGGCCCCCGCCGAACAAACGAGTGCGCTCACAATCACAACTCCAACCAGGGTGAGTCTTGAGCTTTTCATCAATTTCCGTTGAATGCTTTGTTTACGGCTCGAATCGCACAGGATGGTGCCGTCATCGCCCGATGAGAATCCCCCTCAACGCGAGACTTTGCAAACGTTCGTCGTGAAACGTTCATGATGTTGTTGTCCAAATGCAATCAGCTGGGCAATTCGAAAAATGCGTCGTCGAACCGGATGGCTCCCCCGCGAGTCCCATTCTGGGGCGACGGTTTTACGATCACCAGCACCCGCAACGTGTCATTAACCGGAGCGCCAGAGACGGTCAGTTTCTCCCATTGATTCGGTGCGAGGCCGCCCACCTGGTAAAGGTTTGAGGCCACTATCTGCTGCTGACCGTCAACGGTCGACTCCAGACGCAACTCGATAGTGAGCGCGTCTCGCGCAGGATTCTTGGCCTTGTCCAGATTGGCGTAGATGCCGAACGTGCACCTCGCGCCTGCGACCGCGTGCCCGACGTCTTGATAGACGCCCGATTCATTCGCATCGCGAATTTGCCAGTGATGGTATCCCAGGAGGCAACGCCCGCTGTGGACCGGCGTCCAACTCTCCTCGCGATTCATCCACTGGCCCCACCGTCCCCAACCGGCCGCGCAGTCGGTCGCATCACCCGGATCCTCAAACGACGGATTCACGAGTCTTGGCAGAGCGACATCGTTGAGAACCGCGACCTTGGCCGAAACAATGCCCACCGGAATCAGCAGGCATCCCAGGGCAACCGTCCAATTTCCGCGGCGATTCATTTCACTAATGCCAGCCGGTGGTCCAGAACTTTGCGTACATGTTGTCGCTGCCGCCAGGGGTAACTTGCGCAAAGTATGCCTGCGTCGGTATCCACTCCGCGTGGCCGTCCACGTACCCGCAGTTGACCCCATCGTGCGGAAAAAGGCTCGCCGGCCAGTACGGAAACACTACGTCAGCCAGCAGGACCGCAGCAGAGGGGTTGGCGACGTTGCTGAGCCGGCGACCCGGCGCATGCCCGGCTGCGGGCGTATTGAAAGGGCCTGGATCATGACACGATTCGTAACAGTTGTAGCGAAAATCGGTCGCGTACGGGGCCGTCAGAAGATCGCTGACGTGCGCAGGGCCGCCAAGCGCAGCCGGCACTATCCTCGCCGCCGGACACTTGAAAACCTGGGTGATATGATTCGGGATGTTGGCTATCTGCGGGCCAATGACGTCCTGATAGAAGTTGGTTACCTGCGAACCGTCGGCATTTTTGACATACGTGGGTGATTCCGACTGGTAAGTTATGCCAATCGGCAATTGTTCGTCGTTGTCATTCGCATACATGATGCAGGCCAGCGTGATCTGTTTCACGTTGCTCAGGCAGGAAGCTTTTTTGGCGGTGGCGCGCGCCTTGTTCAGCGCGGGCAACAACATCGCTGCGAGGATACCGATGATGGCAATAACGACGAGTAGCTCGATCAACGTGAAACCGCGCCGCCAGCAACTCCCTGTCCTCGTCGTCGCCGACCTTGTGTGGTTGTTTCTGTAATTCATGTCCTGCCTCCATCCTATATCTGAACGCTTACACAACAGCGTTCGATTCAATCACCTTCGAATACCAGTGCGCACTGAGCTTGGGTGTCCGCCGAAGTGTTTCGTAATCAACATGCACGATGCCGAAGCGCTTGGCATATCCTTCGGCCCATTCATAATTGTCCAATAGTGACCACAGGAAATAGCCGCGAACATCAAATCCTTCCTCGATGGCGCGATGCAGCGAGATCAGGTGGTTTCTCAGGTACTCGCGGCGACCCAGGTCATGAATCTCTCCACTCGGCTGGACCTGATCCGTGTAAGGCACACCGTTTTCAGTGATGTAAAATGTCGACACACCGTACACCTCTTGGGCGTGGCGGATTGCCCAGTAGATGGCTTGCGGCGTGATGTTGAGCCAGGAAATGTCCGCCTTGGGATACTGGGCCGGAAGCGCGATCCGTTCCGCCTGGCCGTCGGTCGTGCCGCGGACGAAGTCGCCATAATAAACATTTAATCCGAAGAAGTCCGTCTTCTGCGAGATCAACGCAAGATCGCCCGACGCCACCCGCGGTGCGTCCGCGCCGGCGGCTTCCAGAAACGCCGGCGAGTAGTCGCCAAGGAACAACGGCCCCATGAGTTGCGCCGTGTGCCGGGTGTATTCCGCGCGCGCGGCGGCGATGTCGATCGGCGTCTCCGTTACTGGCACAGGGGCCGGTGGATTGTGAACCAAGCCGACGCAAGCCCGTTTGCCGCCATACTCGCGGACTGCTTCGACGGCATATCCATGGGCCAGGAGCGTGTGATGGTACGCTTGATTGACCACCGCAGCCGATTCCGTCGCCCCCGGCGCATCACAGCCATGACCGTATCCACAGGGCACAAATCGCAGAATTTCGTTCAGAGTCATCCAGTGTTTGACGCGATCGCCGAACCGTTGGACCACCAGTTGCGCGTATTTTGCAAAGGCTTGCGGTGTGGACCGTACCCGCCAGCCTCCGCGATCTTCGAGAGTCTGGGGCAGATCCCAATGATACAATGTTACCCAGGGCGTGATACCGGCTTCCAGGAGCGCGTCGATCAACCGATCATAGAAATCAAAACCCCTGGGGTTCGGCTCACCCTCACCCCGAGGAATAATCCTCGGCCATGCAACGGAAAACCGGTAATTGACGACGCCGAGTTGCCGCAGCAAGGCGACATCCTCGCGATAGCGATAATAGTGGTCGCACGCAATCGTCGGTGCATCGATCTTCCGCACCCTGGCGAACCGGTCCCAGATCGACTCACCCTTCCCATCCTCAAAAGCCGCCCCCTCGATTTGCGCCGCCGCCGTGGCCGCTCCCCAGGCAAAGCTCTTGGGAAAGGAATAGCTGCGGCTCAGACGTCGCCGACTGCGGCCAAGGCCGCGCGGCGCTTTATCCGTGAGCTTGCCAGGCGCGCCGGTGGAATCCATGGAAGTCTTATCCACGGATCCCGCGTGAATCCTGTTGTGATTACCTTTTACGGGTTGCGTTTGCATCCGATTGCCGAGAAACCTACGCAAGGGAGTTGGAGCGCAGTTGTGCAGCAGTTCACCGAGTCATGAACGAGGCTTGATTGTTGCATGTTCGATTTCTTGCCCATGACAACTGCGCTCCGCATTCCCATTTCCTGTCATGACGTTGTTATTACCGCGTTCAGGGGTGCCGGGCGCGGTAGAACCTCTTCAAGGCGCCAGGCGGCACCGCATTGGTACTTTGGACAATCCCGCCAGTTCCCGGTATGCCACTGGCTACCGTAGTCCACGTACCGGTGACGAGGTCGCTATTTGCCTCCACGCTATAGACGTTGGTAGAGGTTGTGGTGAAGCTGATCACCGCGTTCGTACCGCCCAGGAGCTGGATCGACGTGATGACGAAAGGATTCGCGACCACCGTCACCGCCGGCGTGACATCGGCGTAGTTTGTGCCGACGCGAATCTCGTCGAAGCTGGCCGCGGCCCCGTTCTGCGTATTGAAAGCGACCCCATTCTGAGTTTGGATATTGAATGAAACCGACGCATCCGGTGTGGCAGGTTCCGGCGCACCCGGCGTTGGGTTTACATAGAGTAGGAACGTGGAGGGGCCACCCTGAACATAATTGCCGCGCACCACCAGGAACGCTGTCTGATTCGACACGGCTTGCACGGTGGAAAACGCTTGCCCCAAGTTGGTCCCCGATTGAAGCCCCCAAAAAGTGCTTCCAGTAAGCTTCCCTGCCAGCAGATCATTTCCATTCGGCTGTCCGAAGATCTGCAGATAAGCGATACCGTTGGTGGCACCCAGATTGTCAGGCCGTATTAGGACGCTGTAGTACGTGGGGTTCGCATTCGTATGTCCCGGCAGGCCCGTATAAACATTGAAGCGCCCCGCGAAACCACCCGAGGTTTGCACGCGATTTCCGGTTGTCACTAGCATGTTGCTCGGATCGGAAAGGCTGCCGTTGCCGATGGTGTAACCGTTTGCACCGCCGAGGAATTGTCCCCACGTAACACCATCCCATCCATTCGAGCCTTGCGTGCCATCGTTGGGCTGGCCATTGAGTGTGCCCAGGCTCGTGCCCTGATTATAGGCGAATTGTTCCCACGTGAGCAGGTTGGGGTCCGTCGCGCTCGTCGTCGGCGTCACCGAGGCAAATGTCGCCCCCAGCCGGATTTCATCGAAGAAGGCGGCGCCCCCATTGCCCGTGAGCATCTCGACGCCGTTCTGAGTGCCGATATCGTTGGTGAGCACCGCATCCGGGGTAGCCGGTTCAGGACCGCCCGGCGTCGGATTCACATAGAGACTGAACACATCGGGTGTGCCGAAATTGAAGTCGACGCGCACCACCAAGAAGGCGGTTTGGTTCGCGGTCGCCGGCACCCCGGAATAGGTATCAACAAAGGACAGGTTCGTCGTGTTGCCGGATATGACGTTTGTGGAGTATTCAAGGCCCCAGTTAAGTCCGGAACCATTCTTGCCAGCAAAGAGGTTGTGCCCATCCCCTGTATTGCCGCCATTGCTGAGGAACAGCAAACCGTAATAGTTCGTCGTTACCGGCGTGTTCGCGGGCTTGATGAGAATGCTGAAGTAATAGGTGGCGCCCGGTGTCGCCCAGTTTGCCGGAGTCGTGTTGTAGCGCCCCGCAGAACCCCCGGTCGTATAGACACAATTGGAATACCTGTACAGCAACCCGCTGGGATCCGCCAGACTGCCGTTCGTGACGACGTAGCTTTTCGCGCCGCCGGCGAAGAATTGCCCCCACGTCACATTGTCCCATCCGTTGGACGCTTGCGTGCCATTGCTTGGCTGTCCGTCGATGGTAAAGGGGCCGATGGTGGGGTAGTTAAAGCCGTCATACGTCACCAGGGCAGCTCGACTGGAGGGCGAGGCCAGCGCCACTGCCGCCAGCAACACGCCGCTCAACAAGGGTCCTGCCATTCGCTGTCTCGGAAGGCGACCGGTTCGCCCGCTTTGGTTGCTCGTCTTCGCGAAGCCGACCATCAAACTCGTGAAGTGTGCGCAAAAGGTAATTCTTTTCATGATACGCTGTTTCCTTCCCGTGACCCGAAGTTGTCGTTAAGCCTGTGGTATCGATACCAAATTCAACGGAAGGTGTCAAATACTTTTTGTATTATTTGGAATGACGCCTCGATTTACTCGCGGCTGGACGCTCTTCGATTCCAGTCGCCACGAGGGCCCGCCCGTCAGCCGCTCGGGTAAATCGATCAGCCCTGGTCGATGCGAGAGATCTTGGACTGTGGATCGTCGGATGCGGCCAATCGGCATGGTTGGGACGGCATCGCGGTCGAGGAACGTGTTACCAATTGGGCCGGCAATTTCCGATGTAGAACCGCGGCACCTGTCTTGGACAAAACATCGAGAATATAACGCGCCGCTACCAGGCCGAGATCCAGCATGGGTTGCCCGACAGTAGTCAGCGAGGGCACAAACTCCGCCGAACTCTGGATGTCATCGAACCCTCCGACTGAAAGATCCTCGGGAACCTGCAGTCCCAAAATACGGGCAGCGTCGATGACGCCATAAGCCATTTGATCGTTCGCTGCGAAGATCGCGGTTGGACGCTCGCTCTTGGCCAGCAGGTTCATGCTGACCTGAAACGATTTCCGGGCTTCATATTCACCCTGAATGATCCATTCCGCCACGACCGGCAGCCCGTGCTTTTCCATTGTCTTTCGAAACCCAAGCTCACGCTGCGTGGCGTCCCGCATGTCCGCTCGACCGCTGACGAACCCAATTTTTGTATGTCCCAAGCCAATCAGGTGTTCGGTCATCGCGCAGGCGCCGCCATGGTTATCGACATCGACGTAACTAATCGCCTGCCGGCCCAGGGAACTGCCGACCACGATGATCGGCATCTTCAAATTGGCAAAGGTCTTGGGAAATCTGGCGCTGAGTTCCGGGGCGACGACAATCAGGCCGCTCACCCGTCGCTCGTGACAGAGGTTGACGCACTTGGGAATGTCGTTGAAATCCTCTGAAAGGCTGTCATACAGGGCAATATGATAATCCGTTCCCGTCAGGACTTGTTGAATCCCCTGGAGAATTTGCCCGAAATAATAGGTGCCCACCAATCCTCGGAACGGGACAACCACGCCGAGTTGAAAAGTGTGCTGGGCCCTTAGCTGGCGCGCGACGATGTCCACATGATAATTCAACCGCTTTGTCACCGCCAGGACCCGTTTCCGGCTGGCTTCCTTGACCGCGGGATTGTTGTTGAGAACGCGGGAGACGGTCATCGGCGAAACACCGCTCGCGCGCGCGATGTCGCCCATCGTTACCTTTTCGGGCACTTTGCCTCGCATGGCAATAGTCAGTAGCATTGCGCGTGTTGTGGTGTCAACGCTTCTTGACTGACGTAGCGGAGCCAGTTTCATCGAATCTCATCAACGGCAAGCCCAACCCGACGCATTTATCGGGTTGGGCCGCTGTTGTCAACCGACAGATGGGTAATTCAGGAACGCCGGGCGCGCCGACGGAATCCCAATCCGAAAACCGCCAAGCCACCTGCAACAAGGCCGAATGTGCCGGGTTCAGGAACAACCATTAAATTATTGAACCCGACATCGCTGCCATTGCCCCCCTTGGAATCGAACACTTGCATTCCAATAAGGGATCCGGAATATGTGCCACTCCAACTGTCTGAACCAGCAACGGCGCTATAGGTACCGGGGCCTGTAGCAGTAATGGCAATGTTAAAGAAGCTCTGATATTGGTAAGGCATGGGCCCTGCATTGGCACCCGTGGACCCGGCATCGGTATAGTAGTAATTATTGGGGCCACCTCCAATAATCGCAAATGTAATTGCGCTACCAGAGCCATTCAACAAACTAATGCCAGCCTGCCCGTTAATTGATAGATTAGTGCCACCGCCCGGGGCGTCGAGGGCCCGCATATTGAAGTTGATAGAAACGGTTTGTCCGATAGCCAAAGCTCCGCCAGCAAATGTAGTGGTGGCAAACGCACTTCCACCATGTCCAACTCCGGAGTTCTGGAAGCTAAACAACTGCCAGGCATTGCCCAGACTGGGTTGGGAACCGTAATAGCTTCCCGAGCCATCAGTGCCGTTGAACCCCGGGGTGGTGGTTACCGTCCAAACATCAACGGGGTTTGCACTTTGATCTACTCCATCCGGGTTGCTAGCTGGATTAGCTGTTGCCGTGTAGGACACATTATTGGCTGCCGATGCCAAACTGGCAGCACTCACCAAACTAACGATACATAATAGGATTTTGTTCATGCCTGCTTCTCCATTTGGATTGGTTTACCCGTCACGCTGTACTTCCCGACTCGCTGGAGGTATCGATACCAAAACCATCCGATTTTGTCAATCCCAATCTCTCAAAAAATGAGCGGGCGCCTGCTGGTAACGTCCAGCTTCATCCCCGCGGCACAGATTGCGAGTGACAATTACGATTGTTTTTGGTATCCATACCAATTATTTTAATGCTTCCCGAACGAACATTCTCAATGGCTTCCCGTCAAAGGCTTTGGCAAGGAATCGCATGTTGGCCCCCGGCGTCGCTCACTGTCGCCCGACTTTGGCGTCTCGGCCTCGCCTGCCTTATTCTGCTGTTGGTCGCCGGCGCTGATGCAAAAGCCCAAACCGTAAGTGTCTGGCTTACGACCGACGATCAGGTCAATAAACTTCAGTCAGTCGCTCCGGTAACGTTCACCACCGGCAGCGGCGGGAGCAATCCTGTGTTCGTTGATGAGACGCAAATCTACCAGCGAGTGGAAGGGTTCGGCGCCTCATTCACGGACTCAGCGGGTTACCTGCTAAGCGAGGTGGCTACACCATTGGTCCGCAGTAACGCCATGTCCAACCTTTTCACCCGCAATGGCAGCGGCATCGGCGTGAGTTTTGTTCGAAATCCAATGGGGGCGTCAGACCTGGCACGAACGCAGTATTCTTACGACGACCTGTCGTCCGGCCAGACAGATACGAACTTGACTTCCTTTTCCATTGCACACGATCAGGCGGACATTATTCCTTTGGTTCAACAGGCCCTGCAGCTCAATCCGCAACTCACGATCATGGCGAACCCCTGGAGTCCCCCCGGTTGGATGAAAACCACGGGTTCAATGGTTGGCGGGTCCCTGCTGACAAACATGTACCCATCGTTCGCGCAATACTTCGTCAAGTATATCCAGGCCTACCAGGCGGCGGGAATCCCGACCCATTACATCTCGCTGCAGAATGAACCGCTGTTTGTGCCCGGCAATTACCCCGGGATGTCCATGGATGCCGCCACGCAATTGGTCGTTCTGCGTGATTACGTTCTGCCGGCCCTGGCGGCAAGCAATATCAGCGCCAGGGTGTTGGTCTATGATCACAACTGGGACCGGCCGGATTATCCCGACACGGTTTTGTCGGACGCCACCGTGTTGGGTTCGAGCCGGGTCGCAGGCATCGCCTGGCACGGATACGGTGGCACACCCGGCGTGATGACCATCCTGGCCAACAAATATCCTACCAAGGGAGATTACCTGACCGAGCACTCCGGCGAAGTCTCGATCAGTGATGCGGTCAAGGCGGACTTCGAGGAGATAACCCAGGTCATGCGAAACTGGGGCAAGGCCTACGTCAAATGGAGCATCGCCCTGGACCAGAATCATGGCCCGCATGACGGTGGTTGCTCCGATTGCAACCCCTTGGTAACGATTAACAGCTCCTCGGGCGCTCTTACCTTCGACATTGAATACTATACCCTGGGACATTTCAGTAAATTTGTCCTGCCGGGTGCATACCGGGTCTATTCGGGGAACGCCGCGGGGGTCGTCAGCGCGGCCTTCGTGAACCCGGATAACTCGAAGGTGTTGGTAGCTTTTAATGACACGACCAGTAACAATACGTTCCAGGTCCAATGGGGGAGCAAGATGTTCACCTATACGCTTGCCCCCTACTCGGGAGCGACTTTTACCTGGACCGGGACCCAAAGCGGCGGTTACCAATTTCCGGCGGCATTGCAACTCCAAGCGTCGAGTTTCAATTCCACCGCTGGCCTGGAGACCGAGACGACGACCGACACCCAGGGCGGTTATGATGTAGGGTATGCTGACGGGGGTGACTACGCCGTGTACCAGAATGTGAACTTCGGTGCGGGTTTCACCAATGTCAGTGTGCGCGAGGCAAGTTTTGGCGGCGGTACCCTGGCGCTGCATCTCGACAGCCCGACCGGGCCAATCATCAGCTCCTTCGCGCTCCCATCTACTGGCGGTTGGCAAACCTGGCAGACCATTCGCCAACCAGTATCAGGTGCCAGCGGTCTGCACGATCTGTATGCTGTTTTCAGTGGATCGAGTGGCCTTGGAAACCTGAACTGGTTTCAGTTTGGCGGCGCTTTACCGCCGGCCGCGCCGGCCGGATTGACGGCGACAGCAGGCGACGCACAGGTGGCACTGAGTTGGAGCGCGTCATTCGGTGCGACGGGCTATAATGTCAAACGCGCGCTGGTAAGCGGCGGCCCCTACGCAACCATCACCAACGGACTGGCCAATACGGGTTATACTGACAGCAGCGTGACCAACGGGGTGCACTATTATTATGTCGCCACGGCAGTCAACGCCGGTGCCGAAAGCACCAACTCCAATGAAGCGGCGGCCGTGCCGTTGCCGGCATACCAGCAATGGCAAATGTTATATTTCGGTTGCACCAATTGCCCACAGGCGCAAGCCAGCGCCGATCCGTTCGGTAAAGGAGTCAGTAATACCAACCAATTCTTGCTCGGGCTTAATCCCACCAATCCTGCCTCAGTATTTCGAGTCATCGCGATTGCGCCGCAGGGGACGAACCTGACGATCACGTGGAAAACGGCGGGCGTACGAACCAATGGCGTTCAGGCCAGATCAGGAGGTGATTACAGCACCAACGGATTTGCCGACATCAGCGGGCCTATCATCATCAACGTCACCGGTGACACGACAACCAACTACACGGATGTCGGCGTCGCCACTAACTATTCGACTCGCCAGTACCGCGTGCGGCTGGTGCCGTAGCCGGGGTGCAGTGGCAGCAGCGCGGTCACCGACTACCTCGGCGTCGTCAGCGCGACGAACATGGCGTCTCGATACCGCTGTGCACGGCTCGTGTCATGTGTGTAATTTACAATACACCTCCTACCAGTGTTCGGATCCACAAAACTGGCTCCCCACTTTGGACGGTTTGCGAACTTTGCGATTTGAGCTTCCAAGGGTTCGCCAACTGCTTGGTCGCGCCACCCATCGTACTGAACGTGAAGGCAGCAGCGCGACGAAATAACAAACGGGCCCACCGCGTCGGCGGTGGGCCCGTTTGCATGCAACACTTTTGACAGAGTCAACAACTAGGACGTGCGACGGCGACGCAGGCCGAGCAGCCCCAGCAGCCCCAAGCCGACGAGCGACAAGGTGGCGGGCTCCGGAATCAACTGGATGCTGTTCATCGTCATGGTGTAATTCCCACTAACATTAGCCGGGTCGATCTGGAAGTTGAGACCACCGATCGGAAAGCCGGCTGCAACGTTGGCCTGATTAGGCTGTTGAAGAGGGAGGGTAATGGAATAAGTCGTACCTGGAACGGGGGTTAAGCTATACGCAGGAACGATCGCGTCATAGTAATCAACACCGCCATTATTGTCATCCAGTGCGAACAATACGTTAACACCCCCAACGGCATTCCCGGAATTCCAAGTCCAGGTAAATATAACTGCATTATCCTGGGTGTTGAGTGGTGTCACTTGGGGAGCCGGGAGCGGGTAATACAACGTGCTGAATGTGCCGGGGCCCCCGGGTGCGGTGATCTGCAAGCCGGTCGCGGTGTCCGCCATGTTCGCAGTGGTCCAAGCGCCGCTCGGGAACGTGCCATTAGGATTGATATTGTTCAGAGTCGGTTGGCCGGTTACGAATTGCGCCTGCGTCGAACTGGCCAGAGCCAATCCAACAACAATGGCAAGCATGGCCGCCAATTGTTTTGTGAATGCTTTGTGCTTCATAGAATACCTCATGTTTCTCCCTTTCTCGCTTTTATCCCGTTGTTCCCAGAAAGTATACGTGCTGCGAATGTTTTTCCGGTCGCACGGCTATCTGGAGTTCTCCACACTCGTCTCGCTTCGAGTGCAAACACTACCTAAACTGGTTCCCAAAGGGAACTACAACATAACTTTACGTAAACTTACTACCTTTTCAGCAGCTTTTCGACTGCTTTGGCACGTCCCAAAAGTCGCGGAGCGCAGCCGGTCGATAGGCTCACCGAGTCGTGAACGCAGGTCCTTGTTAATTGGGTTTCCTGTCATCGTCTCGACTGTGCTCCACATAATGTTCCAACTTACGGCACTAACACGCG
This sequence comes from Verrucomicrobiia bacterium, assembly GCA_035577545.1. Lineage (NCBI taxonomy): Bacteria > Pseudomonadati > Verrucomicrobiota > Verrucomicrobiia > Verrucomicrobiia bacterium. The sequence goes on along the minus strand of DATLVI010000034.1, from coordinate 232,462 downwards.
TACTCGATAATAGCGCGTCGGCCCGGCCACCACATTGGTTTCGATGAAACTTGTCACGGCACCCAGGCCGATACCTCCGCTCAGAATGTTGGTCTGACCGGTGCTGACAAAGTTATTAGACGAGTAGCTTCCGTTAACAGTGCCGGTGGTAAATTCGAGCACATTGGTGCGCGAGGTGAACCCCGGCGAATAAGTGTTGTCGCCGCTGGCCCCGAGATACGTAATCACGAGGTTAGTCGAATTCGTCTTCGCGACGCTAATAATGTGCGGGCTGGCGGCGCTATTGACCGGGTTGAAGCCTGCCAGGAACTCGTTGGTGTTGATCAAGCCATCACCATCCGGGTCGGCGCCCGGGGCCGAATTCGGTCCACCACCCGGGAAATAGTGGGTTTGCCAGGTCGTGAAGGGATCGTTTGAGGGAGGCGTAAGATCGACGATCTGCATACAGTTCAGGTAGCCAAGGTTGCCATCGGGAGCAATGAACTTAATGTACAACGCGCCGGTCGTTGGCGTGATCGGGCTCAGCACAGCCAACGTGTCCTGATTCTGGGCGGCTCCGCTGCCGACCAGCAGGTTGGTCGAAGCGATCAGCGTCGAATAATTCGTGTCACTATACACGGAGTAAACCGTCGTAGGATTGAAGCTAAACTTGTGTGAACCGAAGAAGGTCAGTGAGTATTGATGGGCCGGATTCATGTTTTGCAATATGAAGTGTGCGCTGACGAAATAGTCATACACGGCATTGGTCTGGCCCAGGTAGCCGAGCGCAGTCGGGTTGAAAACACAGTTGCCGATGCTGCAAGAGGGCGGCCCGCAGTCGGTCGGTCCGGCAGGGCCGTTATAAGAATCCGTTCCGAAGCCACTCGACGCGTTTGTATAGGCGGGGTTACTGGCGTCGAACATGAAGCTGATGCCCATTGAGGCACCGGCCGCGTTCGTAAGCACGAGAGGACTGCCGATGAAATTAACGCCCAGGTTGTTCCAGTAATGACCCTGGGCGTCCGGGCTCGGTGTGTTCGTGCCCCGGAAGCTGTTGTTGTCGCCGAAATCGAGCAACATCGTCTGGGCTACCGGAGGAGGTATCACTACGACACCCGTAGACAAATCCACGATCGACATGTCGTTCAGGATGCCTTGTATGGGAGTGGCGCCGCCGGAATTCGTGCCCTGGAATTTGACGTACATGACGCCGTCGGACTGTGGTGAAACTCCGCTGAGCACTGCCAGCTGGTTGGTATTGTTGATCGCTCCACTGCCGACATTGAGGGTGATCGATGTGAGAACGGTCGAATAACCAGCCGTGCACAGCGAGTAGGTCGTGAGTTCACTGTCGGGATACTTCAGTGATCCAAAAAAGCTTACGGCGTATTTCTTGGACGGATTCATCCCCTGGATTTGAAACGCGGAGGTGACGATATAGTCGGCGACGGCGGTATCGATGCTCAAACAGCCAAGCGCGGCGGGATTGACGTCGGAGTTGGCTGGATTCGTGGTGAATCCGTTGGTGTCGGAAGCAGGGCCGTTGTAAGAGTCAAACCCTGTGATGAAATCAGAACCATAAGCCAAAGTCGTCAGCTGGCCGGCCGCATTCGTCAGGATCGCGTAGGCAAAGTCAACGGTGTTCCAATAATGCCCGAATGCGTCGGGGCTCGTTGTATTGAAGCCACCGGTGGTATTCGTGTTGCCGAAATCAATCAACACCATTTTGGTCAAATCGGTGGAGCATTGGCTTTGGGCCGGAGGCGCGAAAGCCAGGACGAGTACCAGCGCCACCGCGACGACAAAACCAACCTTGGCAATTACCCTACACGTTCTCATGATATTCCCTTTCGCAACTTCAGTCGGCGTCGAGAACCTTCGGTTCAACTCGCTATTTCAGTCTTTACCAATCAAAACCTGTCAACGTCTTACGGCAACTTCGTGGCGTCGCTCATGGCACTGATAAAGGCCGGGTCACTGGCCTGAGCCTTGGTGATTAGCCCCACATGGCCGTCGACGTAAAGTCCCAAGGCTGCGTCACCGTATGCGTAATTGAGGTACTTCCAACCATTCGCCCCATCCGATACGGGGTTATCGGTGACTTTTGCATATTCCAGCCTGCCCCAAGCGCCAAAGGTAGGCTGGAGCGAGCCACCAATCCCAACACTCCCCGTCATAATAGCCGGCATGACGTTCCCCACCATCGCCGGGTCGCCATCGCGTCGATACTTCACCGAGCCGCCGCCAAATATGCACCCCGAACACGTGTCTTCTATCTGAAAGAATTTGTGGAAGGCGTAACTACCTCGGCCCACAAAATGTTCCTCCTGGTTAAACTTCCTGACCATGAGAGGACACCACATGGTTCTGGCGTAGCTTGGTTTGCCCATGGCCTCCTGAAAACCCGCGAAGGTGGTGGGAAATGCGCCGAAGTCGTGTTCCCAAACATTACGCCGCCACGTGTACGTGGTGTCACCGTTGATTATGGGATCATTGCCCAACGGTTTCGGCCAATAACCGTCGTAGTCGTCCACATACATGCGTACGAGCAAAAAGATCTCTTTCAGGTTGGCAACAGAGCTTGCGGTAAGCGCTTTCTCCCGCGCTTTATTTAAAGCCGGCAGCAGCATGGCCGCCAGTATCCCGATAATCGCAATGACGACAAGGAGCTCGATGAGCGTAAAGGCGCTCCTCAACGACCGTTTTTCAATACGAAAACTGTTTATTTTGGCCACGAGTCCGCTTCCTCTGTTTCCAAATTGGGATCGCATCGTTTCTTATGTTCCCATCTCGAGCATTAGAAATCCCGCACTCTTGAACGTTACCACTTTCTCAGACATGTTTCCCAGGCGCAACGAGAAGCCCACTTTACGTAAAGCATCCCTCCGGGGGATCTTGCCGCTCCCTTCAAAGGCTGTCCGAAACACATGTCCATCCCCTGTGGTAACCGGCCTGATCGATCGCTTTCTATTCATTGGCTGCAGACACTTTCTGTCAAAAGCAACTCGTCAGCCGAAACACAGGACAGATCTTCCGCAAATCGAGTAGCCCGTGGGTGCCCGCTGGCGGCGCCGACCGCCAGCACACTCATGCCAGCAGCCAATCCGGCCTCGACGCCGGCCTCGGCATCTTCGACAACCAAACATTCCTCCGGGGAGATGCCGAGTCGCATGGCCGCGATCGTGAATACTTCCGGATCCGGCTTGGACCGGGTGACGTGGTTGCCATCGGCGATGACGTCGAAATCATTTTCCAAGCCCACGGCCCGCAGGATTGTGCGGGCATTTTTACTCGAGGAGCCAATCGCGATCTTTACCCTACGGTCCTTCAACGCTCTGATCATGTCAATGACGCCGGGTAAAATGTCAGCCGCCGACAATCCCTTTAGTGATTCCCGGTAATAGGTGTTCTTGCGCTCGGCCAACTCGCGTTTCTCATCCAGCGAATACCGCCTGGCCGACTTCTCCAACATGATCTCCAATGACTCCATTCGGCTGACCCCCCGCAGCCGGTCGTTCGATTCCCGGCCAAACGGAATCCCCAACGAATCCGCCAGTCGCTTCCAGGCCTGGAAGTGGTGCTCGTCGGTCGAAACGATGACCCCATCCAGATCAAAGATAACGGCTTTGATTGTTCTCATTGGATTGCGCGCTTCGCAGGAACTGCTGATTTAGTTCAACACCCTGAGCGGGCGAGGTCACGCTCAGTTCATCTCGCAGAAGATGCTCTTCGCCATTAAGAACCACCCGCGCCTGCGGTTGCCCTTCCGATCCCTCAACGTCCAATCGGTGAACGTCGTGTGCCAGGGTCAGGTTCAATCGATATCCCCGGTAGGCAATCCGAAGTGACACGGATTTCCAGGCCTCCGGGAGGCGTGGTTCAAACGCGATGCCCTTGGGGAGAAGGCGCATCCCCAGAAACCCGTAGACGAGAGTCAGCCAGGTACCGCCCAGGGCAGCAGCATGAAGTCCGTCCGCGATCGTCCCCCGCCCATCATCCAGATCCAGTCCGGCCGCTTTGCAGAAGTAATCGTAGGCTTGTTGTTCCCGGCCGATCTTGGTTGCCAGGATCGAGTGGGTGTTGTAGCTCAACGACGAGTAGTGGAGAGTCATCGGCTCATAGAAGTCATAGGCCTCCCGCATTTGCTCCACGGTGAAGTCCTCCTGCAACAAGTACATCGCAAGGATGATGTCCGACTGTTTCACCACTCGGTGCGTGTGTCGCATGGCATACGCCTCGTCAGCACTTATTCCTTTGAAATCGAGTGTTTTCTTGCCAAGCAGGAATTCGTCCTGGAGAGGGATATCGCGACCCGGAACCGACGGGACCGCCATCCGCTTGGCCGCGTTCGTCCAATTCGCAACCTCTCCGGCCCCGATCTCCAGCTTCTCAATCAGTGCCTTCGCGGCATGCGGTTCAGTGGCCTTGATGCTCTTGAGCCAACGCGCGGCGAGCTGAAGATGACGCCGCGCCATAAGACTTGTGTAACCGTTGTCCTTGCCGTGCTTGTCGAGTTCGTCCGGCCCGACGGTGTCATGCAGATGCACCACGCCCGCCTTGTCCTCCTCCATGCGCGACATCCAGAAGCGCGCGCTGTCCACGAGTATCTCCAGCCCCTTTTCGAGCAAGAACTTGTGATCGCCAGTGACCTGCACGTATTGGTCAATCGCATACGCAATGTCCGCGTTCTGATGCCACACGTAGTCACCGATACTCCACGGCGCCTGTTCAGTCCCATCCTGGGAATCAGCCATCCACGGAAAACAAGCGCCCGGCGACTTCAAACGTCGGGCGTTCCGTCGCGCTCCCTCCAATGTTCGATAGCGGAAGCTCAATAATTTCTCTGCCACCTCGGGATAGGTGTGCAGGTAGTACGGCAACAAGAAGGTTTCACTGTCCCAGTAATACAAGCCGTGATACCGGTTAAAGGCATACGCGCGCGCCGGTACGCTGATCTTGTCCGTATGAAACGGGGCCATCTGCAGCATGCTGAATGAGCCGAACCGAAGGTAGGCTTGATCTCTTGCCGGGCCGTCAATCGTCACGTCTGCCATTGCCCAGCGACGCCGCCAGATTTTCTCGGATTCCGCCAGGGAACTGTGATAACCGACTCTCGCCGCCTCACGCGCGATATCGGTGGCCACCTCGGGGACGCGCGATGGTTCCACTTCGTCCCGCGAACTGACTACTGCCACGGCATGAAGGACACTCACGGGTTCCCGTTTGCGTAGCGCGAGCGTGACCTCTTGTCTCAAGACCGTTGAGTTTCGTGTGGACATGTCGCACGGACCGCCGGCGACGTGTGACGCAATACTCACCGCGTGGCCCGTGCCCTTGACACGGACAGCCAGGCTGGCTTCCCCACCCTCACCCAGCTTGACTTGTGGACTCTCCAGGAGATCTTCGCGCAAGTGAGGCAGGGACCGGTCCCCGCACCGGAAATAGGTTGGGTACGCGCCATCGAGTTCGAATTTCAAGATTGCCTTGCCGCTCCAATTCTCCGGCAAGAGCGTGATTTGTTGCATCCCCAGATGCGGTTCAGCCGCCGAGAGGAATCGCTCAAAGAGCAGCCGCGTGCGCAACCCGGTCGGGCTGACCCAGACCACGTGCCGGGACAATACGCCATTGTACATATTCAGCGACCGGCTGAAAAAATCGATGGTTCCTTGGGAGAGATTGAAGGGTTCCCCTTCCAATTTGATCTCGCAGGCAAACAGTTCCGGAAGCGTTATCATGGCCACCATGGGCCAGCCGTAGTTGACGCGGACCTGTTTCAGCGCGGCCTCGTCAACCTGCCCGAAAACTCCGGCCAGATAGCCCTCGCGAAAGGTCTTCAGCCCGGCGTTGGCCTCCTCGGTATACCCTCGGACACCCATGTATCCATTGGATTGGGTGAATATCGTTTCGAAGTACACATTCCTATCCGCAGCCCATTCGGATTGCGTCAAAAACCACGGGTCACCCACGGCATACCAGGGCTGATTCAACGTTTTTGATTTCATCGATCTTCTTCGTCAGGCCGGTCATTGCGAGATGGCCGATGCCGGTAATCACTGTTGGTTCGCATGAGATGTCTCGCTTGGTATGTGTGTCGCCTAAACTGGCAAAGACAACAACTTGCTTCTGAGCTTTACGTAAAGTATGCACTTGTTTGCTGTCATCCGTGCGAGTATTGTTTATAGTCGGGGTTGACGTGTGCGAGTGAGTCGAAGACACCTATGAAAGCCAAGATGCTTAACCTTGCTGTAATCCTGACCCTTGTCATTTCGCTGGACTCTGCCCTGGCGTTTAGCGGCGCGACCGTGCCGTGGACCACCTACGAAGCCGAGAATATGACCAACAACGGCACCGTCCTCGGGCCATCGTATACGCCCAACACAGTCGCGGGCGAATCCTCGGGCCGGCAGTGTGTTCAGCTCAGTGCGACCGGACAGTTTATGCAATTCAGCGCCGTATCGACGGCCACCGCCATCGTCGTGCGTTATAGCGTGCCCGATACGGCGGACGGAAAGGGAACCGACTACACCCTCAGCCTCTACAAAAATGGTGCGTTCGTGGCGAAGCTGCCGATGACGTCTCGCTACTCGTGGTTGTACGGCTCGTATTCCTTCACGAACAACCCCCCTTCGGGATCGCCGAGAAACTTCTACGACGAGGTGCGCACGAATGGCCTGTCGATCTTGCCGGGAGACGTGATTCGCCTCGAAAAGGACGCGAGCGACACAGCGACGACTTACACCGTTGATCTGGTTGACCTGGAAAACGCTCCCGCGGCGATCAGCCAGCCCGGTGGCGCGGTCTCCATCAAAAGTTCGCCTTACAACGCCGTTGGTGACGGAGTCAACGACGATACAACCGCGCTGCAGCTTGCCATCAACGGGAACAGTAATATCTATCTGCCGCCGGGCAATTACAAGATCACGGGCGCCATCACGATCAACGGAAACAAGACGGTTCAGGGCGCGGGCATGTGGTACACCACCCTGGTCGGGGACACGAACCTGTACGGGACAGTCAACCGGCGAATCCTGCTGAATGGAAATGGCAGCAACATTCGCCTGTCGGATATCGCGATCATGGGAAAACTGAGTTACCGAAACGACAACGAAAACCCAAACGATGGCATCGGCGGTGCGTACGGCACGGGGTCAACCATCTCGAATATGTGGGTCGAACATACCAAGACCGGCGCGTGGATTGCGAATTCGAGCGGCTTGGTAGTTAACAGTTGCCGCTTTCGCGACATCATCGCCGACGGGATTAATTGCAACGTGGGCATGCGAGGCTGCATTGTGACGAATTGCACGGCCCGCGGCTGCGGCGACGATTGCTTCGCCTTCTGGCCCGCGACCTTTACCACACAGAATTTTACTCCCGGACTCAACGTCATCACCCACTGCACGGCGCTGACACCGTTCCTGGCCAACGGCGGGGCGATCTACGGCGCGATCAGCAATCGCATCGAAGATTGTGTATTTCAAGACATCACCTACGGCTGTGGCATCCTGATCAGCACCACTTTCCCTGTTGGCGGTAACACATTCAGCGGGACCACATTTGCCCAGCGCTGCGACGTCATTCGTTGCGGTGGTTTCGATCCTGGCTATAAATGGCGCGCGGCCGTGCAACTCACAATCGACTCAAACGCAGGCGGCATCACGGGATTGAATCTCAACAACCTGAACATCGTCGACAGCGCGTCGGATGGCCTGAGTATTATCGGGAACGCGGGCAGCCTCTCCGGCGCAATTGCCTCCTACATCAATATTCCCAACTACGGTCTCGGGACGAGCGGACGAAACGCCCTCTATGCCACGAACAATGCGATCGGCAGCCTGACGGTCAGTAACTCGACGATTGCGGAGGTTCGCAATGATTCTTCGACTTTCACGTTTAATTTCGTCACCTCCAACATCCCGGTCACGGTGCAGACGAGTCCGACGGGGCTATCGTTCAGCGCTGACACAACGAATTTCAGCGCGGCGCAGAACTTTAACTGGAAATTCAACACCAGCCACACCGTCGCGACCATTTCGCCCCAGAGCGGAGGCGCCGGCGTCCAATACAGCTGGAACTCATGGAACGATGCAGGCGCGATTTCGCATGCGGTCACCGCATACACGAACTTCACCTACACGGGGAATTTCACGACGCAATATTTGCTGACGATGAATGCCGCAACCGGCGGCACCGTGAGCCCCACCAACAGCTGGAACAATAGCGGCGCCAATGTGAACATCAGCGCGACAGTGTCGAACGGATATGTCTTCAATGGCTGGATCGGCAGCGGGAGCGGTTCGTATTCGGGAACCAACAACCCGGCTCCGGTCACGATGAACGGACCGATCACCGAAACGGCCAGCTTCGCCCCGATCCCGACACGATTGATTTCGCTGAGCGGCGCCCTCGATTTCGGCGACGTGACTGTTGGCGGTTCGAGCAACCTCACGTTTGCAATCGGCAACACCGGTAACTCGACGCTCACGGTCAGCGGCATCACCTATCCCACCGGGTTCAGCGGAAATTGGTCGGGGACAGTCTCGAGCGGCAGTTCGACCAACGTGACTGCGACGTTCTTGCCGCAGGTTGCCGGGAATTACACCGGCAACCTCGCGGTCAACTCGGACGCCACCAGCGGTGGCAATACGCTTACCGTTTCAGGAACCGGCGTCGCGACAACCAACGATCCGCCGGACAACCTGACGGTCTCGAGCATCACCCCGAACCCCGATTCTTCGGTAACGATTACGTACACGACAACTCCCACATTTACGTACCACGTCGAAGTCACGAGTGACCTCGTCACGGGCACCTGGGCCATCCTGACCAGCAGCATCACCAATGCGACGAGCGGTACGGTCACGTTCACCGACCCCGGCGCCGCCGACAGTCCGCAGCGCTTCTACCGGGTGAGGTCGCCATAACGGGAAGTTTGCCGGCTCTACGTAAAGTGCGCATTGGTTTGCCCGGCGAGGGCAGTTGTTATTTATGTCGACCGTTTAACTGACGATTCCACCATGAACGCCAAGATGCTCGGCCTCACCCTTTTCCTGACGCTTGTCGTTTCTCTGAACTCCGCATTCGCATCGACGGGGGCGACCGTCCCGTGGACCACCTATGAAGCGGAAGCGATGACCATCAACGGGGGCACGATCCTTGGCCCCCCGCCCGTGGCCGTGGACAAGAATGCCACCGTCACGAACACCGTCGAGGGAGAATCGTCGGGCAGGCAGTGCGTCCGTCTGGCCGGTTCGGGGCAGTATGTGCAGTTTGCCGCACAGACGACGGCCAACACCCTGGTCGTGCGCTACAGTGTGCCCGACACGGCGGACGGGGTCGGCGCTGATTACACCATCAGTCTTTATCTCAATGGAAACTTCGTCCAGAAAATTCCCGTGTCTTCGAAGTATTCGTGGCTCTACGGGGGTTACACGTTTTCCAACAATCCCGGCGACGGTAATGCCCGGAACTTCTTTGACGAAGCGCGCGTGATGAACCTGACCATCAATCCGGGGGATCTTGTCCGTCTGCAGATGGACGCGAACGATACGGCCGCCTATTACATCCTTGACCTCGTTGACCTCGAGAACATCGGTTCGCCGCTGACCCAACCGCCCGGTTCACAGTCCGTCCTCGCCTGCGGGGCGGTCGGCAACGGCGTTGCCGACGACACGCTCGCGATCAATAACTGCGTGAATCAGGGGGGTACCGTCTGGTTTCCTCCCGGCAATTATCTGGTCACCGGTGATATCAATGTTCCCCCCGGCACAACCATCCAGGGCGCCGGCATGTGGTACACCACCTTCGTTGGTAGTCCCACCACGTATGTCAATGAGCAGGGCCGGGTCCGGTTCAACGGCGAGGGCAGCAACACCCACTTCGCCGACTTCGCGATCCTCGGGAAATTGAATAACCGCAATGACAGCCAGGCGAACGATGGGTTCAGCGAAATTTTCGGCACCAATTCGAGCATCGCGCGAGTCTGGGTGGAGCACACCAAAACCGGCGCCTGGCTTGCCAATGCCCTCGGTATGCTCGTCACCGATTGCCGGTTCCGTAATACAATCGCGGACGGCATCAACATCGACGTGGGCATGCAGGGTTGCATTGTGAGCAATTGCACTGCGCGCGGCACGGGCGATGATTCTTTTGCCATCTGGCCGGCCACGTATCGTACGGCGGCCTATCAACCCGGGTACAACGTCTTCACCCATTGCACCGCCCAGTCGCCCTGGTTCGCCAACGCCTGCGGAATTTATGGCGGAATCAGCAACCGGGTGGAGGACTGCCGGTTCGTCGACACTACCGACGGTTGCGGCATCCTGATTGCCGGCACATTTCCTATCGGACCGTATGTGTTCGCTGGAACCACCGTGGCCCAAAGGTGTGATTTGGTTCGCTGCGGCGGTTTTGATCCGGGCTGGCAGTGGCGCGGAGCGCTCACGCTCTGTCCGCAAAACATCGACATCAATGGCGTCCAAATCAACAACCTGAACATCTCCAACAGCCTGTCGTACGCAATCCAAATTGTTGATCCGGGCGGCGGTGTGGTGACGAACGCCACCATGAGCAGCGTGAATGCCTCCGGTTATGCCCTGGGGGTTCACGTGTTTCACCCTCAGAACAATTGTTGTTCCAATGTGTTTGTTGACGGCGTATTCGGCGTGCTCGCTCGCAGCGACGCCAAGGGCAGCATCACCGTCACCGACCTCGTCGTCAGCAACACGCCCATCATTTCCCAGCAAACGCCGGGAACCATTTTCACCAACCAGTCCAACGGTCAGTTCATTTTCAATTTTCTCACGCAACCGATCAGCGTGACGGTACAGGCCAATTCTGCTGGACATTCGTTCATCGTGGATAGCGTGACCTACACCAATGCCCAAACATTCACCTGGACGCAGGGCTCGATCCACACCATCGCCACGACCACACCCCAGAACAGCGGAACCGGCGTGCAGGACGTCTGGAATTCGTGGAGTGACGGCGGGGCAATATCGCATACGGTTTCGCCACTTGTGTCCACCACTTACACAGCGAGCTTCGGCACACAGTATTACTTAACGATGAACGCGAGCGCGGGCGGCAGCGTGAGCCCGGTCAGCGGTTGGCAAAACAGCAACGCCGTGGTGAACATTAGCGCCACGCCGTCGCTCGGTTTCCAATTCAGTAGTTGGAACGGAACCGGAAGCGGCTCATTTTCGGGGACTAATAGTTCGGCCTCCGTCACGATGAATGCGCCGATTACCCAGACCGCCTTCTTCAGCAGCCCACAAGTGCAGTCGATGAGCTTTGCGCAACAGCCCGGCAACGTGCTTCAGGGTGCAATCATCACTCCCGAAGTCCAGGTGCAAGCCATCGATACCAACGGCTCGCCTGTCGCGGCCGCGGCGATCACCCTGTCGCTGGGCAGTGGCACGGGAAATTTGACCGGCACATTGACCCGTGTGACCGACGGCGGCGGCCTAGCCCATTTTGCCGATTTGAGTGTGAATCAGCCCGGGCCGAAAGTGCTGACCGCAACCGCCGGCAGCGGCCCCGCTTCGCCAACCAATAGCAGCTCCTTCATGGTAATCGGATCGGTGACGGCGTTGGCGTTCACAACCCAGCCCGGTGGGGCGGTGCCGGGCCAACCCTTCAGCCAGCAACCGGTTGTCAAGACAGTGGACACCTTCGGCACTCCGACCACCTCGGGCCTGCCGTCCAGCCTGATTGTCTACGTCTCGCTCACTAACGGCGTGGGCACTCTCTCCGGCACGACCAGTTTGGATATTGGTACCAGCGCTGGCAACGGGGTCGTGGCGTTCGGCAATCTGTCGATTGATACTGCCGGCACCAATGACCAACTCATTGCTTCCGTGGCGCCGGTTATGACGGGCAACCCAGTAGCTGGCGCCGTGCTCTGGCTGGATGCCAACGACCCGAGCACGATCACGACGAACGGAACGCGGGTGCAGGCATGGAAGAACAAAGGCACAGGCGGCACGACGGGCGCGAATCTCTGGTTTACTCAGAACACGACCGGGCTGCAACCGTTGCGAACCAACCAGATGGGCGGCAAGCCGGTTCTGACATTCAGCAAGAACGGGAACGGTTATGGCACCGGCTGCACCTACCTCGGCAATGTTGGTCTGAACTCGTACACGAACAGTGGCAGCCAGATGTCCTATTTCCTCGTCGCGCGCCAGTCGAGCAACACCTACGGCTGGCAAGGCCCCATCAGCTTTAGCAGGTCGGGACAGACCGACGGGCAAGGGGCAGCCGGTGTGGTGATCCTGACCGATGGCAGTCAGTCTGCGCCGTACCCGTTCGGCATTCAACGCAATCACCCCGCCACACCGATGCAGGCAGATGTTGCGTCATCGGCTCTGAACACTCCATTCCTGTTGAGCTTCTTGGACAACGGCGGCGCGGCAATTTTACGGCTGACCGATTCTACCGGCTCCTCGCGTAGCAACAGCGCCAACATCGTCAATGGAATCAGCCCCTACAAGTACAACATCACCGATGTCACCGTCGGCGGCCGACTGGAGCCGTCGCCCTCAACGATTGACAATGGATGGGACGGCGATGTCGCCGAGGTGTTGGTTTACAACACCGCGCTGAGTGTCGCCGATCGCAGTTCCGTGGAAACGTACCTGAGCAACAAGTGGTTCGTGTCCAGCGTTGTGCTTTCGGTGAGCAACGCCATCAGTGCGCCCTTCCCTGTGCAGTCCACGCTGAGCGTGACGGTTCAAGCCAATCCGCCGGGACTTTCGTTCATGGTAGATGGCACCGCCTACACCAATGCCCAGATCTTCAGTTGGACGACGGGCTCCAACCACACGATCGCCACGACCACGCCACAAGGCGGCGGCGCGGGCGTGCAGTACGCGTGGAGTTCCTGGAGCGATGGCGGGCCAATCTCACACACAGTCAGTCCAACTGTAACCGCAAACTACACGGCGAATTTTGCGACGCAGTATTTCCTGACGATGAACGCCAGCCCCGAAGGAAGCGTGAGTCCGAGCAGTAATTGGTACAACAACGGGACGAATGTGAATATCAGCGCAAGCGCGTTGAGCGGTTACGCTTTCGATGCATGGACAGGCACCGGCAGTGGCTCGTATTCCGGGACCAACAATCCGGCATCCATCACGATCAACGGGCCGATCATGCAGACAGCCGGCTTCGACTTCCTGGCGGCGATTACGGGAATCACGATCGGCGGCGATGGGTCCGTGACGATCAGTTACTCCACCACGTCAGGCCTTACCTATCATGTCGAGACCACAACCGACCTGACTTCGTCCGCATGGACAACGGTCCCCGGCAGCACGACCAACGCTGCGGGGAGCCTTATAATCTTTGTCGATCCCAACGCCATGGGTGACCCTCAGCGCTTCTATCGGGTTGGCTCGCCGTAGCACGAAATCCGCTGGACTTTACGTAAAGATAGCGGATGATACTCGGATGGCGGCAACATTCAGAGTGGCGCTTCGGGAAATCGCCGAAAGGACCGGCATCTCGCGCATGGCGGTCTCACTCGCGCTCCGGGGAAAATTCGGCGTCTCCGATGCGACTCGCAAGAAGGTCCTGAAGGTCGCCAAGGAACTCGGTTACGAGCCGGATCCTGAGGTTGCCAAGCTCCTCTCGCACATCCGCGCCAACAAGTCGGTCGATACGAAAGCGTGCCTGGCATTGTTGACTTCTGGAGCGTCGCCCGAAGATTGGAAACGCTACCTGACGGAGCGGAAATACGTGGAAGGCGCCCAGGCTCGCGCGAAGGAATACGGTTACCACATCGAAGAGTTTTGGATGAATGAGCCCGGCATGACGCTTTCCCGCCTCGGCAACATCATCTGGAGCCGGGGAATCGAAGGCGTTATCATCGCTCCGCTCCAAAGCAAGCTTTCGGGGAAAGTAATGCGTTCGGTCCGGCTCGATTTCAACTTGTTCTCCGCCGTGGAAATCAGCGAAACGGTCGAGTGGCCGGACTTGGACCGGGCGGTTCACGATCAGTACACCTCCATGCTGAGGGCACTCAATGAGCTTTCCAGCCTGAACTATAAAACCATCGGGCTGGTGCTCGAGGAAGCGTTGGATCTGCGCGTCAATGGCAAATGGACTGCGGCCTACCTGCGTTACCGAAATCAGTGGGGCGCCAAGCGGTTGCCTCCTCCGTTGATCCTCGACTTTCCAAGGCAACCGGCCTTTAATCGCTGGTTCGAGCGCTACCGCCCAAGCGCGATTATCAGTGTTGATCGCTTCGGGCTGCGTCTCCTTGTCGGACGAGGGCTGGATGTACCCGGGGAAGTCGGCTACGCGTCCCTGGATGTGGACGGTGATGCGAATGACTATCCGGACGTGAGCGGGATCGACCAAAACTCGGAGATTGTCGGCGCCGCGGCCGTCGATATGCTGGTGGCTGCCATTCATCGAGGCCACCGCGGGATTCCCTCCCATCCGCTGCGCATCGAGGTGGAAGGTTCCTGGAAACCGGGCAAGAGCACAGCCAAAAGAACCAACGCAGCGTCCTGACCTGCGTGGTCGGGACTTCTTGAAGGCCACTTTACGTAAATTTCCCGCGGCCGTTGTCGCCACCGCGCCACTTGATAGCCTCAAATCAAGAGTGAATTCCCCAAACTGGCAGGCTGTAAGGAGACATGTATTCATGAATTGCCGGATGGAACACATGCGGTGGTTGGCCGTCGTCGTTGCCGGGTTGGCATTCACGTCTTGCGGCCAGCGGCCACAACCCACACCCGCCCCGGAGAGCGGCAAAAAAATCCTGATGGCACACTACATGCCCTGGTACACGACGCCCGCGATCAGCGGAGAATGGGGCGGGCATTGGACCGGTTATGAAACGAAGCATCACCCCGACCAAACCACCACCAACGGTTTGCCGGATATCTGGTCGAATTATCATCCGCTGATCGGCCTGTACGATTCGAGTGACCCGGACCTTTTGGAATGTCATCTCCTGCAAATGAAGTTGGCGGGAATCGATGGCGTGATTCCCGACTGGTACGGCACCAGCGACACGTACGACTATCCGGCTATCCACAAAGCCGCCCGCGCGCTGTTTGACGCCTGCGGAAAACTCGGGATGAAGTTTGCGGTCTGCTATGAAGATCGCTCGATCCAATCCATGGTCGAGTTGAAGAAGATTGGGCCCGATCAAATCACCAACGAACTCGCCCGGCAGATTCTGTGGCTGCAGAAGGAATGGTTAACGAAACCGCAGTATCTCCAATATCGCGGCCGGCCGCTGTTCCTGAACTTCGGGCCGATCTACCTCACCGACAGGGCCGTGTGGGACGCCGCGTTCAAGACCATTCCAACCCGACCGTCGTTCTACGCCTTGCATCATCTTTGGAAGAAAGCCGGAGGAGATGGCGGCTTCACGTGGATTCACTGGGATCCATGGCAGGTTCCGTCAGCAGACGAAGCGACAATCCGGAGACGCATCCGGGAGGTCTTCACGTATTTTTCCACGAACCGCGACGAGGTCATCGTCTCAGCCTACCCCGGCTTCGATGACGTCTACGCGCAGCACCAACCGCGTCTCGATTATCGCGGCGGCAAAACGCTGCAGGAAACTCTGGAAGTGGACATGGACGGTCCGTGGCCCCTCATTCAGTTGGTCACCTGGAACGACTACGGCG
Source organism: Verrucomicrobiia bacterium (assembly GCA_035577545.1). Lineage (NCBI taxonomy): Bacteria > Pseudomonadati > Verrucomicrobiota > Verrucomicrobiia > Verrucomicrobiia bacterium. The sequence continues at coordinate 216,833 of DATLVI010000034.1, read as the reverse complement.
AAGGCACAATGCTCGAGCCGACCCACGAGTTTGGGTACACCTTCCTGGAGATTATCCAGCAAGCACGGCGCAAAGAGTTGGGTCAAAGTTTCGCATTCACAGCCGAAGACCTGCGGCTTCCCGCTCGCCTCTACGCGCTTCGCAAGAAAGGGAACGCCCCGACGGTAGAGTTGGATCGCATCTCGCAACTGCTAAACACCGGAGCGTGTGCGGAAGCCCGCGGCCTCCTCGATGCCCAGGAAAGGACCTAGCCTTTCTTCTGAGTCCGGTAAGAATACCGTGAGGTTCGACGACCCAGAATCACCGTTCAAAATACAGAGTTTTCAAAATCAGATAGGGATCTGAAGTGTGTTGGTTATCCTGCTTGTATGACCGTGTCTTCGACGTCTGCAACGACGTACCAAACCGAACTATTCGAACGCCCGCTACGTTTCACCAATCTACGCCAGGGATACGATCAGACAGAGGAAGTCCACAACTTCGCACAGATCAAAACGCAAAGGCGCAATCGGCGGATTTCGATTGGCGAAAAATGGCAAACCAATCGCCTTTCAGTGCAATTCCTTGCGTCTTGGTGCCAACTATGAGAAATGAATATCATGCAAGCGGGCATGCATTTTTAACACTTTCTTGACGAAATCGCGAAAGCTGAGGAAGTGCTTCTTTTGGTTTGGCAAACCGCCGCTTTAGACCACTCAGCCACCCCTCCGCATCAAGTGCGCCGAGAACATACCAGACACCCAAGAATGTGGCAATCCGTTTGTCTCATCCTCCCGTTCCCCATTCTCCTGGTGGACTCTTTCCCAGTACCGCCAACGGCGTAGAACTGGCCCGTTCATGGGGGAGGGGTGGCAGTGTGAGGTCCCTTAGACCAAACAGCTTGCTGGCACCGGGAGGTCTGTTACGATGAGTGTCGAAATTCAGGTCGAATGAAACAGTCCCAAAGCAGAATGGCCCGGTATGTAGTGCCTGGACTTTGTGGTCTCGCGCTACTGCTGGTCATTGCTTGGTTTGCCCTGCGCAAAACTCCGCCTCCAGCACCAGACCTGCCGCCAATCCGGGCCATAACCGTTTCGCCGCACGCTCCCTTCTTCGCGCCCGACAACGCCGAGCCGCCTGAAGCTCCCACCAACCGCGTCACCCGATCGCCGGTGATCGCAATGAACGCCGCCCTGATTTACGGGCGGGCGTCCGCTATCTACGACGCGCTCTCCCAAGAGCAGAAAAGTCTGCTCGATAATTGGCGGACAAATGTCGATTCGTCGGTCGCAGCGGAACTCTGCGGAAAAATACTGCCGATCTGCGAGCTGATGCATCAGGCAACCGTGGTGACGAACTGCGATTGGGGACTGGGACAACCCATCACCTTCAAGACGTTGCTCCCCCATCTCGACCCCTGTCGAAAACTCGCGCGTGCGGCGGTCTGGAGCGCCGCCCACTGCCGAACGGGTGATCCGTCGGCATTGGTCGCCGATCTGGCGGCCACTTCACAGCTCGGTCAGAATGCATCGTCGTCTGCTCTGATTGGCCACATGATTGATCTGTCCATGCAACAGATGGTGATCGACTCGGTCGCGGAGCATGCCAGCGTGTTGGCCACCGCGGGCGACCCGCGCCTCGGGGAATTCTTAAATGGCGCCAGCTACGACGAGGCCCTGCGGCGTGCGCTCGAACAGGAGGCCAACATCCTTGGTGAAACGGCTGATAGGCTGGCTGCATTGCCACCCGAAGAAGCTGCGCGCGAATTGACGATGGGAAACGATTCCGCTCAGATATCGTCGACCGGGCTGGCGCAGTACATTGCGCAGATGCGTCAGGCCGCCGAACTGCAGGCGCAATACGCCAAAGCATCGGAATTGACGGATGCACAGTACCAGGCGTGGTTGACCAATCTCGACGAGGCCGCAAAAACCAACCCAATCGTCGCGATGTTTGTGTCCAGCCTCGGATTGGCGACGGACAAGACGCAAGCCATGAAGATCAGGAGCGCAATGGCGGCTGCAGGTTTGGCGGTCATGCAAAATGGAACGGACGCTCTCCAGTCACATCCCGACCCCACTACCGGTCAGCCATTTGCTTACAGACAAACCCCCAACGGCTTCGAACTCGAATCGACCTTTCAAGTCGCGCAAAAGCCATTGAGTTTGTCGTTCAAGTAACCAGTTGCCGCCGCAAATCCGCCCTGTTACAAACACACTCATGGCCCGGCTCTTTCTTGGACTCGACTCGAGCACGCAAAGTCTTTCCGCAGTGGTAATCGATTACGACACGCGGCGTGTCGTTTATGACAGGTCGCTGAACTTCGACAAAACTCTGCCGCATTACGGCACCCAGAACGGTACACTGCGTCACGACGACCCGCTCGTTGTTCACAGTCCACCGTTAATGTGGGCCGAGGCGCTCGACGTGTTGTTCCCGCAGATGAAGCAGGACGGCGTGCCACTCGGCGAAATCCTTGCCGTCAGTGGAAGCGGACAGCAACACGGTTCGGTCTATCTCAGCAACCGTGCCGCTGTCGCACTGGCCAAACTTAATCCTGCAAAGGGTCTCGTAGAGAATTTGCGCGGCATCTTCTCGCGCGCCTCGGCGCCGATCTGGATGGATTCCTCCACGAACGTCGAGTGCGCGGAAATCCGCGAAAAACTCGGCGGGATCAAAACTACCGCCCAGCAAACCGGCTCGGACACATTCGAGCGGTTCACTGGGCCGCAGATTCGCAAGTTCTACAAGACCGAGCCGGGCAACTACGCGCGGACGTCAAGCATCGCATTGGTGAGTTCGTTTATGGCCTCGCTGCTCGCGGGTAAGATCGCTCCCATCGACCACGGCGATGGCGCGGGGATGAACTTGATGGACATCCACCAAAAAATTTGGCTACCCGCAGCGCTTAAAGCCACCGCGCCAAACTTGAAGTCCAAACTCCCGCCGCTCGCTGAACCGTGGAATGTCATCGGGACTGCCAGCCCTTATTTCGTAAAAAAGTACGGGCTCAATCCGGCTGCGCAAGCATTGGTCTGGTCGGGCGACAACCCCTGCAGCGCCGTCGGTCTTGGCCTCATCCACGAAGGCAAGGTCGCCATCAGTCTCGGCACGAGCTATACCTATTTCGGCCGGATGAAGCGGTGTCGCGTGGATGTGCGCGGGGAAGGCAGCGTATTCGGCGCACCGACGGGTGATTATCTCCCGTTGATCTGTTTCACGAACGGTTCGCTGGCTCGCGAGAGAATCCGCGATCAGTACGGACTCGATTGGGAAGGCTACGACCGATTGCTCCTCAAAACCAAGCCGGGCAACGCTGGCGCGATCATGTTGCCGTGGTTCGAACCGGAGATCGTTCCGCGCGTCAGCCGGCCCGGCGTCCACCGCTTCGACTTCGACGAAAGCAACATCGCCGCCCAGGACTGCCGCGCTATCGTGGAAGCCCAGATGATGTCCATGCGCATCCACTCCGCGTGGATGAAGATCAATCCAACAACCATCTACGCCACCGGCGGCGGCTCCGTGGATCTTCCCGTCCTGCAAATCATGGCCGACGTCTTCAACTGCCCCGTCCACCGCATCGAAGTCGCCAAAAGCACTGCCCTCGGGGCCGCGCTCCGCGCTGCCCATGGTTGGCTGTTACACGGCGGGAAGAAACCGAAATGGCAGGAAGTCGTCTCCGCCTTCACCGACCCCATCCCGAACAGCGAGGTAAGGCCCATCGCGAAGTCGGTCCGCATCTACGACGAATTGGTGGAAAAGTACACTGCCTGCGAGCGCCGCGTCCTTAACGCTGGACCCGCGCGCTCCCACCGCCCATGACCTTTTCCACTTCTTTCTGCGTGGCCATGGAGGTATCACCCGGTGTAGTCATCGCCAGCGCGCCATGCGCGGCGCCATAGTCCACGGCCTTTTGCGGGTCGCCGGTCGTCAGGAAGCCGTAGATCAACCCGCTGGCAAAGCTGTCTCCGCCGCCCACCCGGTCGAGGATTTCCAATGTGGGATACTGCCGGCTCTCGTAAAACTTGCCGTCCATCCAGCAGATCGCACTCCAATCGTTCTTCGTCGCGGTGATGACTTTGCGCAGCGTCGTGGCCGCCACTTTGAAATTCTTGAACTCACCCACCGCCTTCTCGATCATTTTCTTGAAGGCATCCGTTTCAATCTTGCTGATATCGTGGTCGAGACCTTCCACCTCGAAACCAAGAGACGCGGTGAAATCTTCCTCGTTGCCGATCATCACATCCACATAATTGGCGATCTCGCGGTTCACTTCGCGGGCCTTGGCCTGTCCGCCAATGCTCTTCCACAAGCTGGGCCGGTAATTCAGATCGTAGCTCACAATCGTCCCGTGTTTGTTGGCCGCCTTGACCGCCTCAACAGTCACCGCCGCGGTGGATTCGCTCAACGCGGCAAAAATACCGCCCGTATGAAACCACCGCACGCCCAGTTCGCCGAAGATCTTCTCCCAATTGAAATCGCCCGGCTTGAGCTGGCTCGCCGCCGTGTGACCGCGATCCGGCGCGCCGACCGCGCCGCGAATGCCGAACCCGCGCTCGGTAAAGTTCAGCCCGTTGCGGACCGACCGCCCAATGCCGTCATCGGGCTTCCAGAGGATAAAGTCCGTCGCGACTCCCCCCTGCATAATGAAGTCCTCGATGAGATGACCGACTTCGTTGTCCACGAACGCCGTGCACACCGCCGTCTTCAGCCCAAAACATTTGCGCAGTCCGCGGGAGACATTGTACTCACCACCACCTTCCCAGGCCTTGAACTCACGCGCCGTGCGGATGCGTCCCTCGCCCGGGTCCAGCCGCAGCATGATCTCCCCCAGTGAAAGTTGGTCGAAAGCATATTTCTCACGAAGTTTCAGTGGCATCAATGCAGTCCTTTCAAACAATCACAATCCTAAACGAAGTCATATCCCACGGTTTCTCGCCGCACTCTTCCGCGATCTCATTGAATGCTTCCACCTCGGCTTTGGAAAAGAGAAGGCCGCCGTGCTTCTTCGTCAACTCGGCCGCTTGAGCTTCGGGCTGGCCGGGAAGCATGCACTTCTCGTTGCCGTGCCCGAGGATGTCCTGGATGACGGCCTTGACGTTGTCCGCCTGGTTGCGTCCCTTGGCGAATGCGCCGCCGCTCATCGCGTCGGGATGAATGCATTGGAAGAAGAACACCGGGGTGTGCTTCTCGTCGTCCTTCATCTCATAGTGCCCGCGAATGGTCGGCAGCGAACCACCGACGAATGCGCCGTACAATTCGTCGATCAAACCGAGGCCATAACCTTTGTGCGCGCCGAATGGCAGCAGTGCGACTGCCTTGTCGGGATCGGTGGTCGGATTTCCATCCTTGTCGACGGCGCAGTTGGGCGGGAGCGGTTTACCCTCGCGTTTAAGCTGTTGCACGCGCCCCATCGCCACGGTCGACGTTGCCCAATCGATGACGATGGGAAACCCAATCGCTTTCGTCGTCGGGAACGCCCACGAATGCGGGTTCGTCCCGAGAGTCGGGAATTTGCCGCCGAACGGTACGACTTCGGCGAGCGCCGATGTGCAGCAGGTGTACGCGATGTACCCCTTTTGCGCCGCGTCCATCACATAGCCGCCACCCCACAGGTAATGAAAAGCGTTGTCGACGCTAACGATGCCGACGCCGAACTCGTCCGCGAGTTTTATACAGGTCTCCATCGCGCGATAGGCAACAGGCTGGCCAAGTTTCTTCTGCGCGTCCCAGATGCGTGCGGCCTTGAACTTGGACGGGATCTCACGAATCTTCGCGCCGGGCACGCAGCCGCCAACGCCGCTGCCAAACAGATGATCGAGGTGCAGCGCCTTGATGCCGTTGTGCGTGCGGATGCCGTGCGTGGACGCCGAGGCACAGAAACGCGCTGCATCCGCCGCCTCATCCGCGGCATACCCGCGATGGCGGTACGCTTTCTCGACCAGCGTATTGTGAACCGCCTCCGGAACAACGTAATAAGTTTCGCCCATGGTTTACTCTGCGAAATCCGCCCTTACGCGTTATACGATCGCGAAGTCGTCGTGCCTCCGTGTCCGGTCCAGTTGGTGTGCAAGAACTCCCCCCGCGGTTTGTCCAAGCGCTCGTAGGTATGCGCCCCGAAGAAGTCGCGTTGTGCCTGCAATAAGTTCGCAGGCAGCCGCTCCGAACGGTAACCGTCGAAATACGCCAACGCGGAACCGAGGCACGGTGCGGGGATTCCAAGTTTCGTGGCCTGTACCAACACGCGCCGCCACGCGGTCTGTCGCTTGCCGACGGCGCTCTTGAAAAACTTGTCCAGCAGGAGGTTGACGAGATCGGGCTTGCGAACGAATGCCTTCTTGATGTCGCCGAGAAAGGCAGAGCGGATGATACAACCGCCGCGCCACATGAGGGCGACGCCGCCGTAATTCAGGTTCCACTTGTACGTCTTCGCCGCGGCGCGCATGAGCTGGTAGCCCTGCGCGTAACTGACGATCTTTGCCGCGTAGAGTGCCGCGCCCAGGTCGTTGACTAATTTCGTCTTGTCGCCCTTGAACGTCGACACGCGCCCCTTGATTTGTTTCGACGCTTCGACCCGTTCCTCCTTGACGGCCGACAGGCAACGCGCGAACACCGCCTCGCCGATCAACGTCAGTGGCATGCCTTCATCGAGCGCGCTAATGACCGTCCATTTGCCCGTGCCCTTCTGGCCCGCCGCGTCGAGGATCACGTCGACTACCGCCTGGCCAGTTTCGTCCTTGTACGCCAGGATGTTGCTTGTGATCTCGATGAGATAACTGTCGAGTACGCCCTTGTTCCACTCTACGAAAATCTTGTGCATCTCCTCATTGGTCAACCCCAGCCCGCGCTTCATCAGGTCGTAAGTCTCGGAGATCAACTGCATGTCGCCGTACTCGATGCCGTTGTGGACCATTTTGACGAAATGGCCCGCACCGTTCTCGCCGACCCAGTCGCAGCATGGTTCGCCTTCGGGAGTCTTCGCGCAAATCTTCTGGAAGATGCCCTTGATATGCGGCCATGCGGCGGGACTACCGCCAGGCATCAGTGAAGGCCCGTTCAACGCGCCCTCTTCACCGCCTGACACGCCCGTGCCGACATAGAGGAGGCCCTTGCTCTCCACGTACTGGCAGCGACGAATCGTGTCGGTGAAATGGCTGTTGCCGCCGTCAATGATAATGTCCCCCGCTTCGAGGTGCGGCAGCAATTGCTCAATAAGATCGTCCACCGCCTTGCCCGCCTTAACAAGCATCATGACCTTACGCGGATGTTTCAAGTTGGCTGTCAGCTCCTCGATGCTGTGGCAGCCGATGATCGGCTGGCCCTTCGCGCGACCCGCGACGAATGCATCCACCTTTTCCACGGTGCGGTTGTAGCAGGCGACCGTGAATCCTTTGCTCGCCATGTTGAGGACGATGTTCTCGCCCATGACGGCGAGACCGATAAGACCGATGTCAGCTTGTTCTGGCATATAATTTCTCCGGTGCGAGAGTTCTAAAGTTTGTTGGCCTGCGCGATCGCCGGCTGGCCGTTCAAAACATTGATCAGATTCTGCGCCGCCATCTTTGCCTGGCGCGCGACACTCTCATACGTGCGGCTGCCAATGTGCGGCGTGAGCACAGCGTTCGGACACGCGAACAGCGGATGATCCTTGGGCGGCGGTTCGGATTCGAGCACGTCGGCGCCATAACCGAGCAACTGGCCGCTCTTGAGTGCCGCGACAATGTCGTTGGTCTCGACCAATTCACCGCGTGCGGTATTGATCAGCACGGAGCCTTTCTTCATCATCGCCAGGCGCTTCGTATTCATCAAATGCCGGGTCTCGTCTGTGAGGTTTGTGTGCAGGGTCACGATGTCGGAGGCTTTCAGCACATCCTCGATGGAGCCAGCGCGCTGGATGTTATACTGTTGGGCAAACTTGTCATCCCAGTAAAGGTCGAAGGCGATCACGTTCATGCCGAACGCACGTGCGCGGCTCGACACTTCCTTGCCGATACGCCCAAGACCGATGACACCAATCGTCTTGCCAAACAATTCGTGTCCCGTGAGACGCTTCCAATTCCCCGACTTTACATAGTTGCACTGCGGCACGATGTCGCGGTAGATCGCCAGCATGAGGCCAAAGACGTGTTCGGCGACGGTCGTATGGTTGACGCCCGGACAGAATGTAACGGGCAGCTTGAACTCCGTCGCGGATTTCACGTCCACCTTGTCGAGGCCGATGCCGTATTTGCTGATCACCTGGAGACGTGGCAACGATTTTTGGATGACGGCCCGTGTGATCGCGTCGTCGCCAATCAGCCAGCCGTCGAAATCACCCTTGGCCACGAGTTCGAGCATCCGCGATTCCGGTAACGGTCCCCGCTCGCGAACGATCTCGAAGCCCTCCTCCTCAAGCATCTGGTGATGCTCTCCCGGTGTGTCCTGGAATGAAGTTGTCGTTAATAAAATACGTTTCATCAATGAATTGCTCCTGCCTCCGAGGCGAGCAACTATATTGTTTGAGCCAGGAACCCGCCGTCAACGCGGATATCAGCGCCCGTGACAAAACTGCTAGCTTTCTCGCTCGCGAGGAAAACTGCTACTCCGACCAACTCCCCAGCGTCACCGAACCGGCCAAGCGGCGTATGGCCGAGAATCGATTGCGCGCGCGGGGTCGGGGTGCCATCTTTGTTGAATAGTAACGCGCGATTCTGCTCCGCCGGGAAGAAGCCGGGGGTAATCGAATTCACGCGCACGCCGTTCCGTGCCCATTCGCGCGCCAGGAATTGCGTGAGATTCACCACCGCCGCCTTTGCCGCCGAATACGCCACCACCCGCGAGAGCGGCAAATGGGCGGACACGCTGGCAATATTGATGATGGATCCGTGTCCACGTTGCGCCATCGCCGCGCCAAACTCCTGACACGGTAGAAACACCCCACCGACAAGATTCAGGTCGAACACGCTGGCCCAGTTCGCGACGGGGATGTTTTCGAATTTTTGTTCGGCGGTGACGGTCGCCTTGGGATCGTTGCCGCCCGCGGCATTGACCAAGATTGTCGGCGCGCCCAGTGCGTGGCCGATCTTCTCGTGAGCGATGTGCAGGTCCTCGCGTTTTAGTGCATCGGCTGAAAAAAAGGCGGCAGTCCCACCCGCTTTCTTGATAGTGGCGACGCGGGCCTCGCCACGCTCGGTATTGCGTCCGATGATCGCGACTTTAGAGCCGGAAGCGGCCAGGCCTTCGGCAATTGCGCCACCCAGCACACCGGTCGCACCGATCACTACCGCCACGTCATCGGAAAGGTCAAAAAGGTTTGTCATAATAAAGCTCAAAGGCAATCATTACGCGAAACCCCGCCAAACGACAAGTCCGTCTTATGAATTGTCTTCTTGCCTCGCACACAACGAGTCCGTAAGTTCTCGGCCAATGCGCGTGGCGTTATTCATCCCCTGTTTCATCGACCAGCTCTTTCCGAATGTGGGCATCGCGATGGTCACCGTGTTGCGACGGCTGAACGTGGACGTCTATTACCCCGAGGAACAAACCTGCTGCGGTCAGCCGGCTTTCAACACGGGATATTGGGACGAAGCCCGCACCCTGGCCGCGCGCTACTGCGAAATCTTTGCTGGGGCTGATGCTATTGTCAGCCCGTCCGCCTCATGCACAGCGATGGTGCGCAACTTCTATCCCGAACTTCTCGGCAAGGCTACACAGACGACCGCGCACACTTACGAGTTCGCGGAATTCCTCGTGAAACAGCTCGGTGTGACGAACGTCGGCGCGAAGTTCCCCGCGCGCGTCACGTACCATGATGCCTGCCATGCGCTACGCGAGCTCCGCCTCAAGGACGAACCCCGCCAACTGTTGCGCAACGTGAAAGGTGTCGAGTTGATCGAGATGGACCAAGCGGAGACGTGCTGCGGGTTTGGTGGCACCTTTTCCGTGAAGTTCCCGATGATTTCGTACGCCATGGATGAAGTGAAAGTCACCTCGATCCAGAAAACCGGCGCACAATACGTTGTCTCCACCGATTCGAGTTGCCTGATGCAAATCGATGGGTACCTGCGCCGCCAGAATCTGCCGATCAAAACAATCTCTCTCGCGGAAGTGCTGGCCTCGACATGACGGCGGCACTCGATCAATTCAAACACGATGCGGCGGAAAAAACCGCCGACCTCCGCCATCGTGCCGTCATCCAGAAAGCCATTGCCACGTACGACGTGGCGGTCGCGCGTGGTCGACTGCGCTTCGCCGACTGGCAAAACGCCCGCTCCCACGCCGCGGCCATCAAATGGGAGACGATCAATCACCTCAACCGGTACCTGGAGCAGTTTGAGCGTAACGTGCTCGCCAACGGTGGTCATGTGTTCTGGGCGGAGACAGCCGAGGACGCGCGCGCGCATATCCTCCAACTGGCCCGGCAGCATGGCGTAGGGAAAGTTGTCAAATCCAAGTCGATGACGACCGAAGAGATCCATCTCAACGACGCGCTCGAAGCGGCTGGGATTCACACGGTCGAGACCGACCTCGGCGAGTACATTTGCCAGATTCGCGGCGAACCTCCCTACCACATCGTCACGCCCGTCATGCACCTGACCAAGGCCGACATTGCACGCACATTCCAGGAAAAACTGGGTACGCCGCTGACTGATAGCGCCGAGGAACTCACAATGGTCGCCCGCGCTCGGCTACGGCAGGAGTTCCTGACCGCCGATATGGGGATCACGGGCGCGAATTTCGCGGTCGCCGACACCGGAATGGTGGCGATCACCGAGAATGAGGGCAACGCGCGCCTCAGCTTCTCCCTGCCGCGTGTGCATGTGGCAGTCGTTGGTATCGAGAAACTCATTCCCCGTTTCGAAGACCTCGCCCTGTTCTGGCCGTTGCTGTCCGCCAGCGGTACCGGCCAGACCATCACGGCGTACAGCTCGTTGATCGGCGGTCCACGACAGGAGCGCGAAACCGACGGCCCGCGGGAATTCCACGTGATCCTCCTCGACAACGGTCGGACGCGCCTGCTCGCCGACGCCGAGCAACGCGATGCCCTGCACTGTATTCGCTGCGGCGCGTGTCTCAACGTCTGCCCCATTTACAAGAATGTTGGCGGCCATGCATACGGTACGACCTATCAAGGCCCCATCGGCTCCGTCATAACGCCACATTTGCGTGACGCCCAAGAGTGGTCGCACCTGCCCTACGCCAGTTCCCTTTGCGGTGCCTGCACGGATGTTTGCCCGGTACGGATCGATTTGCATCACCACTTGCTCCACAACCGCCGCAATGCCATCCAAAGCAAATTCGATAGCCCAATTCAGCGTTTGCTGTTCCGCATGTGGCTCGCTACAATGCAATCGCCCACGGCCTATGCAATCGCCAGCCGCTTCGTGAACCTTGCGCTGCGATTGGGCCTCGCCCAACCGTTCTTGAAACCATGGACAGCGACCCGTGAGTTTCCCACGCCGTCGAAACAAAGCTTTAAGGACTACTGGAGGCAGCATGGACGTCGCTCGTGACAACATCCTCGATCGTGTCCGTGCCGCCTTGCACGTGGAGGCCCATCGACCGCCTCCGCCAACTAGTGCGCCGATCTTCCCGCCGGTCACAAATCCCGAAGTGCGATTTCGCGAGGAGTTTGCAGCGTTAAAGGGTGAACTCATTGAGAACGGCGAAAGGCTGGCCGGATTCTTGAAAGGTTTTTTGAAAATCGCCACCGACGGAAGCGATCTGGTCGGCAAAGCAATCGGAGGAGCTAACGCAAGCGCGCGTGAGTGCGATTTGGGTGTGACCAGTTGTGATTGCCTGGTGGCTCAGACCGGGTCGATCATTGTCTCCACGCTTTCCGCAGGTGGACGCGCACTTTCGGTGTTACCACCGACGCATCTGGTGATTGCTCGCCACGACCAGATTGTTCCCGATCTCGCAGCCGCAATGGACTTGCTGCGTAAACGCTACAACAAACATTGGCCGAGCGCGCTTTCGGTCATTACCGGACCGAGTCGAACCGCAGACATCGAAAAAATCCTGGTCATGGGCGCGCACGGCCCCAAGCGGTTGGCCCTCTATTTCGTGGATTGAACCGGTTGCGCTTCGGCCGGGTCGGCCAGTGGTGTGGGAAGATCCTGAAAGGCCGGCTCTCCGTTCTGGCGCAGCTTGGCTGGCCGAAATCGCGGCGCGAAGTAGCAGCCAATGACGAGGATCGCGGCGAGCAATTGGGAGCCCAGCGTCTCCGCCGTCGGGAAGACCGCGAACCACATGCCCATCCAGGAGGGAATGACATTCACCAAGGGCTGAACTGGCGTCGTAGTGATCCAGTGGGCAAGTTGCATCTCCTGGGTCTGTTCACCGACCATGACCAGCAACACAAATCCCAACATGATCCCCGTCAACACCAGCATCCTCCGGTAGGGCAAACGATGGTGGGCCACAAACGTGAGCACCGCAACAATGCCCGAGAAAAACAGCCCCAGCAGTGCACCTTCCAGGACGACCCGCCCTCCCAATCGGAGGTAATAGCTTTGCAGAAAGAGCACGATCTCGAATCCCTCGCGGTAAAGTGAAGCGAACCCCAGCAGGCACAACCCGCGCACGAGACGCGTATCGGATATTTCCGCGTTGCCCGCGCTCTCGAGCAGTTCCGTTTTCTTGCGGGTGTGCATGGAGATCCAGCCGCCCCAGTACAGTTTGTGGAAAAACCAATTCATGACCACCAGCAGAACGATGACGGCCAACAAGCCGGTGGCGGCCTGCAAATGGAGGGCGGAAACATTCGCCGTCAGGTCATTGATAATTCCCACCGCGATAAACCATGTCGCAATCGTCGCTACGAAACCGATTCCCGCTCCCCAGGCGACCGGGCGCCGGTGATGTCGGCTGCTCCCGACCATGCCGGCAGTAATCGCCGCCAGCACCATGATACATTCGAGCCCTTCGCGAAATACGAGCACGCCAATGTCGAGCAATGCCACGGTCGGACTGGTGTGGGGAGTCGTCGGATCCGGGCTCCCATGCGCGGTAATGCCCTGCCACACCAGTAAACCGACGACGAGCGATGCGGCGATTGCCAGCATGACCTTAAACGCCAGGCGCATGGCCCTCGGCTTTGCTCCCAAAGCCACAACCGGCTGCGATGATTTGATTGGCTCATGCATAGTAGTTATGGTTCCCATCTCATTTATCTTCCCTTGGCGGAAGCCGGCGCGCTCGCCTCGCGGTCGGAGCCGGCGCCAAATTCAATGCCGAAAACAACCGTCGCCTCCACCGTTGGCGCGGCGCCCGTACAACCAAAGAGTGGGACGATGTCAAGGTGACTGTGGGTGGTTGGACGCCATGAAAGGCTGGGACCAACCAGGAACTCGACTTCCTGGTCACCCCGTTCGCCGTTCACCGTCGTATCTTCGAATTTCATCTCGAGACCGCCAGCCAGCTTGTCGTCAATCAATGAATACGTGAGCCCCTGCGTGATTTTGAATTCAGTGGCACGCTCGCCGCCAACCTGCTGTTCGTAAATCGCGTTCAACGCCCAGTGCCAGCGGTCATGGATCTCCTCCGCCAGCAACAATTTGATCTCATACGCGTCCCCGTCGGCGTGTTCCGAGAACTGATTGTTGAACTCCCACTCCAAATAAATCGTTGGGTTCAGCGGAATAACATCCCAGTCGGCTGGGGCCCAGCGTCCTTCGAGTCCGACCCCGCGATGTTCCACATGACCGTCGTGATCAACCCCCCAGTTCTCATTGAAGTCCGCTTGGAACCGATGCGGCAAGCCAACTTCAATTTCGTCTTGAAAGGCATTGTCAAATTCACCGTCGCGGGTGCGCTCCGGGAACCAGCGTTGGGACAACTCGGCATTCCACGACGGCAGCACGTACACCGACTGACCGCCAATTTGGCCTCCCGACGTCCATTTCGGTTGCTGGTAAGGGCCCATCAGTTGCTCTTCGTGCAGCACCTGCCCCGCCACCTGCACCTCGGGTAGGCGGACCACTTGTCCCGTCTCGTCAGCCGTTGCCACGTTGATTGCTCCGTATATCGCCAACATTGCCATCCACCACGTTCCCAATCCCTTCATTGTCAGCCTCATTCGAGACTGGCACGGGTCCCCTGCTTTCTTTGTGAGACGGCAGCGCCCGCAACTTTGACGTTGCAAAGCGTCCCGTCCGGTTCTATTTTTCCTCCGTGGACACGCTTCACGGCGTGCTTGCGTTGAGGGCTGCGATGCGGCGTGCCAACCTGCTCGCAGCCCTCAAATTTTCTACTCCAATAAAGTCGCGATCTCCTGGACGTGCTCCGTTTCCACGCTGATTTGTTTGCGAATGAAATCCTCGAGCATCGTGTCACCCGTCACTCGCGGCAGGACCTCCTTGTACGCGTCCAGCGCCTGCCGTTCAACTTCCAGCATCTCCGCCAGCGCTTCCTGTAAATTGGTGGGTCCGCCGCGCAACTCCAGGTCGATCTTGAGTTGCGGGACGTGGCCGAGCGCGCGAATCTGTTTGGCGATCGCCTCGGCGTGCTCCAGGGTTTCGCGCGTGCCTTCCTCGAAAAGTTTGTCGGCTGCCAGTCGATCCACGCCGCGCAGACGGTAACGCATTTGGAAGTAGCGGAGGAACGCCTCCAGTTCCTCGGCCATCAAACGATTCAAATCTTCAACGATTTCTGTGCGATCGGTCTTCATAGGCCGGCGTGTTGTAATTCCTCAATCAGGCAGTGGCCGTGGCAGACCTCGCAGGTCTTGCTTTCCGGACACTGGTCGTGAAAATTCTTGAACCGCGCCAGCACCTGTTTGGCGAGCGGATCTTCCGAAACCAGAAACCTCATAAAATGTACGAGCTGCTCCCCGGTGGGCTGGCTGATGAGATGCTCGACCTTGCAACTGTCGATTTCCGCCTGCAGCTCGGGAACATTCAGCACGCTGGACAAAAACGTCTTCACGACCGCCTTCTTCGCCATCACGGCTTGCGCAGCCTTTTGTCCCTTTGTCGAAAGCTTCACCATGTGATGCTCGTCGGTCTCGACCCAGCCGCGCTTCTTTAGCGCCCGCAGGTTGATCGACACACTGCCGCGCGTAATGCTGAGTTCGCGGGCAATATCCGACACGCGCGCCCAACCGCCATACTCCAAACCAACTTCATAAATAGCCAGAAGATGATGAGCCGCGCTGTGCGTTAGCTCGTTCGCTTCGAATTCCTTCCAAGTTTCCATCTGTGATAGTGATATAAGACACTTGTTTGGCATGTCAAACACAAAAAAGAGTTTTTTTGTCCGCTTTCGATAAGCCCCTGTTTTTGGACGATAAACAGGCTTCCCCAACGTCCGAAGTCTACCTATAATATCCGGCAACCAAGGAGGTTGTGCGGTGGAGCAACTGGTCGATGCTTTTCTCGATCATCTGTCTGTCGAGCGCGGATTGGCTGCCAATACACGCCTCGCCTACCGGACCGATCTCGCGCGGTTTACCAGCTTCCTCCAACAACGCGGCGTCCGGCAGTTCAATGCCGCCGAGCGTCAGCACATCACCGACTATCTTCTGGATCGTCGTAAGAACGGCCTGGGTCCGCGCAGCCTCGCGCGCCACCTTGCCGCGATTCGCATGTTCTGCCGGTTCCTATCTCGGGAGAAACTGTTGGCCACAGACGTCACCCAAACCATTGACTCACCGAAACTCTGGCGAACACTTCCCCACACGCTCGACTATGAAGAGGTTGGGCGACTGCTCGCGGCGCCCAACACGCGCACAAAGCTTGGCTTGCGCGACAAGGCGCTGCTGGAGTTTATGTACGCCACGGGCCTGCGCGTCAGCGAAGTCGCGAACATCAAACTGAGCGACATCAATTTCGAGGCGGGCTTCCTCCGCTCGGTCGGCAAGGGCCAGAAGGAACGGATCGTGCCCATCGGTAAACAGGCCATCGAATGGGTGCAACGCTACCTCCGCGAGGCTCGCAGTTCATTTGCGAAAGCCGCGCACCTCGGCGAAGTCTTCCTCTCGACGCGAGGCCAGCCGCTCAGTCGCAAGACAATTTGGGTGCTCATCAAAAAATACACCCGGGCGGCCGGTATCGGGAAAACCATCACACCCCACACCTTGCGCCACAGTTTCGCTACCCACCTACTCGACAACGGCGCGGACCTGCGCGTCATCCAGGAAATGCTCGGCCATGCGGACATCTCGACCACCCAGATCTATACGCACGTCGATCAACGCCGCCTCAAAGAAACCCATTACCGCTTCCACCCGCGGTCGGGACGGCGGTAACCCCCGCGAGATTCAACTCGATTTTTTGAAGGCCTTTCGGTAGACTCGTCAGCATCGCAGTTGGATTTTGGGCCCTGACGTGTTTCAGAGCGGCAACATCCCCCTGCAGGCGAAGGCGACGCAACGACCATGCAATTTCAAAAGCTGCAGCGAACCATCGACTACGAATTCAAAAACCACGATCTCCTCGTTGAGGCCCTCACCCATCCATCGATCGCCCACGAGCGCGGCACGGAAAGCAACCATCACAATCAACGCCTGGAGTTTCTCGGTGACGCGGTGCTGCAGCTGGTGCTGACCGATCGCATTTACAAGCTTTACCCCGAGCACCCCGAGGGCAAGCTCACGCAGATTCGCGCCCACCTCGCCAATCGTCACACCCTCTTCCACCGGGCGCAAGCCATCGAGTTGGGCAAACACCTGATGCTGGGCAAGGGTGAGGAAGGCAGCGGCGGCCGCGAACGGCTCTCCAATCTCGCCGATGCCTACGAAGCGTTGCTCGGCGCCGTTTACCTCGATGGCGGCGTCCGCGCTGCCCGCAAATTCATCCTCACGCAATTCGCCGAGGAGTTTTCAACCATCAAGCAGACCACGCCCCGCCAAAACCCCAAAGGCCGGTTACAGGAACTGCTCCAGGCCCACTCCGCCAGCGGCCCCATCTACCGGGTCATCCACGAATCGGGACCCGATCACAGCAAGTACTTCGAGGCGATTGTCGAGTGGGAAGGACGCGAGCTCGGGCGCGGCCACGGAGCCAGCAAGAAACAGGCGGAAACCATCGCCGCCGAAACGGCCCTGGCGGCGCTGCCGGCCGTTCTTCCTCAGCCCGATCCCGCCGCGAAACCAAGCTAGGGTTGCGACGTGGTAGCTGGCTGCCCAGTGGCGCCGGTGGGAGAATACTTGAGACCGTGCTTGGTGAAAATCGCCGTCAATTCGGGCTTGCCCACGCTGTACTTCGCCAGTTCGCTCAGGACATACATCATGGGTTTCTGCGTGGCCTGCAACTGCGCGATTTGATGTTCGCGATTGTTGGTCACCGCCGTGAGATCGCGGTTCTGCTTGAGCACGAAAGCGCTCAACGTCAGGCTTACAAAAATCAACGCCGCCCCGAGTCCACACACCAGCGTTCGCAACTGCCTGACCGCCGCGCTCACATCCATCGGCGGTTCCGCCTGTATTTCACTCTGGATTTCTTCCGGTGCGCTCATGGCAAAGGTCTCAATGCCGATTCTGCTGCGTTGTCCCCGCGCTGTTTAACCCGTTCGGCGTTTGCGCCTGCCTGAAAATCTCGGCGATGTGCGGATCACTGTTGGCCCGCGCGGCGAAATCCTGCAGCACGCTCTGCCCGATTTGTTCCCCCGTCGCGACCTGTTGGAGTTGCACCTCCGCCTTGATGGCATCCCGATAAATTTCGCGGTAACGCAATACGACCCAGATGTTGAGGAGCAGGCAAAGCCCCAGCGCTATGGGACCGTACCGAACGACATCCTGAAAAGTCTTCTCGTTCATGTGCATATTTCCGCCGTCCAGCGATCGAGCATATCGAACAGTTCCGTCACGTTGAACGGTTTCTCCATGAACGCCGCCGCCCCGTGTCGCATCATCTCATCGCGCGTCACCCCCAGCGACCGATATTCTCCCGACATCAACAGCACCCGCTTGGCATCCCCCGCAGCCAGGATCGCCTTCATCGCCTCCACCCCGTTCATCCGCGGCATCGAAATATCCATCACCACCACGTCCGGACGCAACTCCTTGGCCTGCGTCACGGCGTCCATTCCGTCCTTGGCGGTGCCGACGATTTCGTGCCCCGCGTATTGTATTGTGTCGGCCACAACCTCGCGCACCGCCGGCTGATCATCGACCACCAGCACGCGCAACTTCTTGCCAGTGGACTTCGACGCCGCTTCTTCTGAGGCTGCAGAACTCATTCCCAAGTCGCGCAATCTACTGGTTCGCCGGCCGCATTGCAAGCACACGCTGCGCAATTGTCAGAGTTTTCTGCGCAATCGTCAGCGTTTTTTCATAGCATACTTGCCAACCGCCGCCGCCTTGCTCTATGCTACCCCGCGTTCTTCGTTCACCCCGCGGGAGAGCAACATGAAGATACTGATTGCCGACAAGTTTTCCGAAAAACATCTCGACCAACTCAAGAAACTCGGCTGCGACGTCACCTACAACGCCGCCGTCAAAGCCGAAGAACTTCCCAAACTCATCGCGCCCTGCCAGGTCCTCGTCGTCCGCAGTAAAAAAGTCTCCGCCGACACCATCAAGGCCGGCGACCAACTCGCCGTCATCGTCCGCGCCGGCGCGGGCGTGAACACCATTGACGTCAAGGCCGCCAGCGCCCGCGGCGTGTACGTGACCAATTGTCCCGGAAAAAATTCCGTCGCGGTCGCCGAGCTGGTCTTCGCGTTGATTCTCGGCCTCGACCGCCGCCTTGCCGACAACGTCGCTGCGCTCCGCAAGCATCAATGGAACAAAAAAGAATTCAGCAAAGCCGACGGCGTCTTCGGCAAGACCCTCGGCATCGTCGGCGTCGGCCAGATCGGCCAGGAAGTCATCCGGCGCGCCCACGCCTTCGGTCTCCACGTCATCGCCTGGTCGCGCTCCCTCAACCTGCAAAAGGCCCGCGACCTCGAAGTCGAGTACTGCCCCGACCTCGATACGCTCTTCCGCCGCTCTGACATCATCAGTCTGCATGTCGCACTAAAACCCGACACCAAAAAACTCGTCACCGCCGCGCGCCTCGCGCTGATGAAACCCAACGCCATCCTCATCAACACCGCCCGCGGCGAAGTCGTCGATCAACCCGCCCTCGCCGCTGCGCTCGCCGCGAAAAAAATCCGCGCTGGCCTCGACGTCTTCGACCCCGAACCCGCCGAAGCGTCGGGTGAATTCGCCGATCCCATTCTCGAAGAAAAAAATCTCTACGGCACGCACCACATCGGCGCGTCCACGGAACAGGCCCAGGAAGCCATCGCCGAGGAGGCCATCCGCATCATCGAGACCTACGTCAAAACCGGCGCTGTCCCGAACTGCGTCAACCTCGCGACCCGCACTCCCGCCAAGTGGCAGCTCATCGTCCGCCATTACGACCGCGTCGGCGTGCTCGCTCATGTCATGGACCAGATCCGCCGCGCCAACACCAACATCGAAGAAGTCCAAAACATCATCTTCGAAGGCGCCGCCGCCGCCTGCTGCCGCATCCAACTCAACACCGAACCCGGCAAAGAACTCCAGGCCGCCATCAAAACCAACCCCGACATCATCGGCGTCGAATCCCTCAAACTCTCCGAGTAGTTGGTAGGGTCGCGCTGCCGCGCGACTTTCCCCCGGTCTGCCGTCATCATTCGTTCCCCTCCTCGGAGGGGACAAGGGCTGGGCAAAGCCCGTGAATTCAAAAAACGAACCCATTTGTCATTTTTCCGGAATGTTTTCATCCCTATTCACCACAACCACTTATCCCCTGTTTTTCGCACATTACATTTGGGTTCGTTTCGCAGAAAGCATGCTTTTGAGGTCCTCCTAGTCCGCCATAGCCTCGGTGACGGCGGATGCCCCGAAGCCGCTTCCAGGGGCTGAGTCGCGCCATAGCTCAAGGAGCGACGGCGGATTCCCCATTGAGTGTTGCCCTTCTTTCTTCATTTAGCCTTCTGCCTTCTTACTTCTACCTTGCCCGCCTCTCTCTGTCCAGCACAATTATCGATTTATGATATATAAAGCCGCCCACTACGAGCACAACGGCATTCATTCCTCGCCGCAGATGCCGCTCTCCCCTCAGACGCGTCCTCATCCCCCATCGGCAAATCTCCTACTAAAAAGCCATCTTCCCGCCGATTGTAGCGGGACAGATCATTGGCAATAATGAGAGCGTGAGGTTTGATCGATCTCACGCGCCGGGCAAGGTCCCATTGCCATGGCGACGGGAATTGGGACAAGTAGGGGGTTTGGGATATGTCCAAGCAAGCTAAGAAAAGATCACTGCGGATCGGTCTGGCAGTGCTGCTCACCAGCGCCGCCCTCATCGCCATCTCGAATGCGGGACCGATGAATGCCTTCTGCGCTAGAATCATTTTCGCTGAAGACGGTTATTGATTCGCCGTCCGTTGGCGAATTGATTCGCAGTCCGACGACGAGCGGAACGGGCGGACGCCCGTTTACCGTCGTTGGTAGGGCGCGGTGACTTACCGCGCCGCGCTGTCCTCTTCTTGTAGCCACGGCATGCGCTTGGCCGACGCTTTGTCCGCCATAGCGCCTCGCGACCGCGGAAGCCTTGGCGAAGACGGACGCCACTCGCACTTTCCCCGATTCCGGGCTATATTGTGCTTAATGACAGCCACCGTCCTCCAAAAGCGCGACCGCACCTTTACCGTCTCGATTCTCGCCACCGTGGCGCAGCAGTTCCGCTCCGAACTCCGCGGTGAAGGAATCAAAGCCGACGAAACCCCTTCCGTTCAGGAAGGGAAAGATTTTATCGCGTTTTCCTTCCCTGGCCGCCATAGCCTTGGCGCCGGCGGGGGTCCCTTGGTCGCCATCGAAGAAATTGAAATACTCCTCGAAACCGTCGGCTACGGCTTTACCACCAATCAGATCGCCTGAGCCGGGATTACCGGCACGGCCCCCCGTGTTCCTCCTTGTAGCCACGGTGCTCTGTCGCCGTGCTCTTTCCGAATTGTAGGACAACCGGCCCGGTTGCCGTCCTTCCCCCCGGTCTGTCACCCTGAGCGAAGTCGAAGGGTCTCTGTCGTTTCCGTCGCCTCTGCGTCAAGATTATCGACACCCTGTACTTCCGTTGACTGTGACGGATCTGCCACCCATGGCGCGAAACCCGACAGCGACACGTCCACTCGCGGTTCGTCTTCCGCGACTTCAGCTTGTTCGCCGTAGCTTTAGCGAAGGCGGATGCCTTGGTGGTGAAATCCCCGCCTGGCGCGCGCATTCGCGGTTGGTCTAGGCCGACGCAAGTGCGCGTCGGACCGGCTCAATCACATTTCCACGGGTAATGAAACTCGAAGCGCCAGCCTTCATCGCCAGTTTTGCCAATTCTTCTTCGTCGTGAAGTACGGACGCAACTATGGCGAGCCGGGGATACGTGGCCTTGAGGGTCTGAATCAACTCCAGGCCGATGCTTCCATCGAGCGAAATATTTACAACCGCCGCATCAGGGTTCAAGGCAGAAACTGCGCTCATAGCATCGGCTGCGCTATCCGACTGTCCGCAGACGACGAGATCAGGCGTGTCATTGATAATACTCGCGAGTCCTTCCCGCACGACGGAGTGACCGTCCATGAGAAGAACAGTTCTCTTGAAGGCACCGGTTTTCTTTCGATGTTTTGAAACTCTGTTCTGCATGTTCTGTACTCCTCTTGCATATACGTATGTACAATACTCCATCCACCAGAATAATCATGCGGTATTCCGAGCAAAAACAGTCAGGAGCTGCGCAGGCGAAAGATCGCGACTGAACTCAAGGACAGAAGCAGGTCACCCAGCCCGCCTCCGCGTCCATTCGCGTGCATTCGCGGTTAGTCTTCTCCGACTTCGTGCTGAAAAAGGACTTGCCCGTATTCTCAAAAAGGAGCATACGCTGTCGGTAAGTCAGTGGGGCGGACCAGCCCAAGAGAGAAATGTCGGATGAAAACCTGGCAGCGAATTCTGATCGTTGTTTTCTTGCTCGCCGTCGGCATCACGATAGGACTTTCTACGCTTAAGAATCCCGCCCGCGAGAAAGCGCTCGACGCCCGCTCGGTATCGAATCTCAAAATGATTGGTATCGCCTTGCAAATGTACGGCGACGACTGGAACGACACATTTCCCAACCTCTCCAACCCAGACAGCATGAGAGCCGCCATCACCAATAATCTTCCCAAGAGCACGAACCCATTCTTCGATCCCAGAACCGGCCAGCCCTACCAGCCGAATTCCTCGCTCACTTATCAGAAGCGAAAAGACCCGAACGCGTCCGTCTCCATGGTGACCGTCTACGAACCCGACCCGACCGCCGACGGCAGCCGCCGGGTCCTCTTCGCCGATGCCCATGTCGAGCGGGTAAGCGAATCGCGCTGGCAGGAATTAAAAAAGACTTCCAACATCCCCTAAGCCAATCCGATCTCCGCGACGTAGAAAAAGTTCGACTTGGCATCGCCGACCTGCTATTTCCCAAAAGCATGATCGAGGGCGCGGTGAGCGTGAGGCATCTGCCCGACCCAGAGATATGTCGTACACGGTATCTGGGTGGAACACTCCCGTTTTCCGATTGCCTGGTGGAAAACCCCGAAGGTTGCGAGTACGCCCGGCGCTTCCGCTATTGTGTCTCTTGCACCCACCCCGACCGCCGCAAGTTCGAGGCTCCCCGCAAACCGATTCAAAAAATCCTGCAAACCATCCTCCGCCTCGGTCGCACGAGAACTCCCCGAAAACCGAATTGAGCATTCCCGGCGTGGACGAGCATCTACCGGACACCGCGTCAGGACGCGCGATCTAAAGTACTTTGCGCTTCTTCAGTTCTTCGTCCAACGCTCTAAGATCCGCGGAAATATTAATTGCCGTTCCCGCCGTTTCAATCGCGGCCTTCACGTCTTTCAAGCCATTCCCCGTAATCACCGCGCAAACGCTCTCGTTTTTCTTGATGATCCCGTCCGCAATCGCCCGCTTGACGCCGGCCACACTCGCCGCGCCGCTCGGTTCCCCGAACACCGCGCTCAGCCGCGCCGTCTTGTTCATTGCTTCCATGATCTCGGCATCGGACACCGCCACGATCTCGCCCCGCGACTCCCGCAACGCATGCACCGCTTTGCGCCAGTTGCGCGGCGTGCCGCAGTTGATGCTGTCCGCCCGCGTGACGCCATCCACGTTCACCACGTCCTTGTTCGCATGGAACGCGTCCGCCACCGGCTTGCAGCCCGATGCCTGGACGCCCAGCATGCGGGGCACTTTTTTGATGAAGCCGAGATGAAACATCTCGCGAATCCCCTTCCACACGCCCGCAATCGTGCAGCCGTCTCCCACGCTGAGACACACCCAATCGGGCATCATGTCGTTGAACTGCTCCGCGATCTCCAGCCCGCACGTCTTCTTGCCCTCGACGAGATACGAATTGATCGCGCAATTGCGGTTATACCAACCGTACTTCGCACAGGCGTCCATGCAAAAATCATACGCTTGATCATAAGTGCCCTTCACCTTGATCACCGTCGCGCCGAATACGAGCAACTGCGCGATCTTCGGCTCCGGTGCTTTCTCCGGCACAAAAATAACCGCGGGCAATCCCACCGCCGCCGCGAAACACGCCAGCGATGAAGCCGCGTTGCCCGTCGATGCCGCCGCGATGGTCTTGGCGTGGTATTCCGTCGCCTTCATCACGCCCACCGAGCTGGCGCGGTCCTTGAACGACGCGCTCGGGTTGCGTCCATCATCCTTGATCGAAAAATCGCGCACGCCCACCCATTCCCCCAACCGATCGGCGTGATACACCGGCGTGTAACCGATATGCAGCGGCGGCAGCGGTAGCGAGAAATCGACGGGGATCAATTCCTCATAACGCCAGTGCGTCCACGGACGTTGCGCCAGCGCGTGCCGTGTCAATGTCTTGGCGACCTTCTCGTAGTCATACTCGACATCGAGAATGCCCGTGACGCCGCACTTGTCGCAGGTGTAACGGTTGTCCGCTGGATAGATCGTCCCGCAAATCACGCAGCGCAAATGTAAAATGTGTTGAATCGCCATGGCGGGAACACTACGCGCAGTCCTGGAAAAACTCAACGCCGTCGGTCCGCCTCCCCAGATGGAGACGGACCAGGCACCCGTGGTTTCGTGACCTGCTTATTCGCCGTAAACGACTGTCGTGTACTTGGCATAGACGCCGAGCACCGACATGATCTTGCAGTCTACGTGGTGAATCTTGGTGATTCCACCAGCCGCCATCGCCGCCGAAATACTGGAGTCTCCAGTGGCGAAGCAAATGATCGCGGTGGACGTAGCGGTCCCGGATTTCTCGGACCCACTCGCGCTTCCCACAGCGACGCCAGCACTCGTCGAGGTGTAAACCATTCCCATGGATCCCCCGGCGACCGGCGAAATCCCCGCACATCCCGACATGAATACGACAACTGCACACGCCGTTGCTACAGACACAATGAGTTTCTTCATACTCTTCTCCTTTGGGTTGGGTTTGCCACGGGTGCCATCCCGTCGAGCCGCTTATAGAGCGAACCTCCCTGCGCTGTCTAGCCGAATCCAACAAATCACTTCAACGAATTCCTTTGCGTTGTCAGTCGCCTCGCGCTTAAAAATAGTGGCGGCTCATGAAACTCCTCATCAAAAATGGCCACGTCATCCGCTGGAGCACGCAACAACGCGTCGAACAACTCGAGAACCATCACGTCCTCATCGAGGACAATCACGTTCTCAATGTCACGCCCACCCTGCCCGCCGATTTTCAACCGGACGAGACCATCGACGCAACAAACTGCGCAGTCATCCCCGGCTTGATCAACACGCACCATCACCTCTATCAATCGCTCACGCGCTGCTTGAAGCCCGTGCAGAACGCCAAGCTCTTCGATTGGTTGCTCGGCCTCTACGAAGTCTGGGGCCGCATCGACTACGAAGCGGTCAAACTCGGCTCGCAAATCTCGATGGCGGAAATGCTGCTCTCGGGTTGCACAACAACCAATGACATGTTCTACGTCTACCCGCGCGAATCCGATGTGAAAGCCGAGGCCGTCATCGAAGGCGCAGCGGAACTCGGCATGCGCCTTCACGCCGGCCGCGGTTCGATGTCGCTGGGAAAAAGCCAGGGTGGCCTGCCGCCCGATAGCGTCGTGCAGGATGAAACCGCCATCGTGAAGGACTGCGAACGCGTCATCGCCAAATTCCACGACGCGAAACCGTACGCAATGACCCGCATCGATTTGATGCCCTGTTCCCCCTTCTCCATCACGTTCGACCTATTGAAGGAAACGCGCGCGCTCGCTAAATCGCATCGCGTCCTCTGTCACACGCACGTCGCCGAGACAGAGGACGAAAACAAATTTTGCCTCGAGAAATTCGGCAAACGCCCCGCCGATTACATGGCCGCCGCGGATTGGGTCGGCCCCGATATTTCATGGGCGCACTGCGTGTGCCTCAACTCCGAAGAAATCAAACTGCTCGCCGCCACGAAAACCGCCGTCGCGCATTGCCCGTCGTCGAACATGATCCTCGGCTCCGGCATCCCACCCGTCTGCGAAATGTTGAAAGCCAACGCCACGGTTGGCCTCGGTGTGGATGGTTCTTCGAGCAACAACGGCGCGCACGTTCTTGCGGAAGCCCGGCAAGCCTTGTTGCTCCAACGCGTGAAGAATGGCGCGGACAGCTTCACCGCCGAAGACGCCCTGCGCATCGCCACGCTCGGCGGCGCGCGCTTGCTCAATCGCGAACGCGAACTCGGCAACATCGCCCCCGGCTCCGCCGCCGACATCGCGATCTACGACCTCAACACCATCGAGTTCGCCGGCGCCGCCGCCCAAGACCCTCTCGGCGCCCTCATCCTCTGCCACTCCCCCCGCGCCAAATTTGTTCTCGTCAACGGCAAGTTAGTAGTCAAGTACGGCCAATTGGCCACTATCTATCTGCAATCCCTCGTCACCAGGATGAATGAGTTGGTGAAACTTCGGTTTAGGTAGTCCGAGCGTTATCGCTTCCTCGGTGCGCGCAGCAACAATACGGGGATGTCCACTTCATGCCGCACTTTGCGTGAGGCGCTACCGTAGATGAGGTCGGAGATGAAACGGTGGCCATGCGTGGTCATGGCAATGAGGTCGCACTTGTTTTTGCGCGCGGCTTCCACGATCTCCGTACCGGGATCGCCGTAGCCGAGCATCGTCTCGACCTCTAGGCCTTTGGCGCGAAGTTCGCCGGCGAGTTCTTTCAGGTATTTCTGGTCGGCGCGGACTTCCGCCGAATCGGCCTCCGCTCCATAATGCCGCGCCGCCCAGCCATCGGCCACATGGAAGAGCAACAATGTCGCGCCATGAAATCGCGCCAGTTCCACGACGTGTTCGAGGATAAACTTGTCGTACTCGGTCGCCTCGACCGGCACGAGGATCTTGTGATAGAGGCCCTTCTTCATGCGCCCTTCAGCCACTCGGAGACTGTCTCCGTCAGCAACCACAGGTTCAAGCCAATAATCACCGCCGCCACGGCCCACGCGAGCACCTTCACCAGCGGCGGATTCACAAATTCACCCATCCGCTTCCGACTGCACGTGAATTGCACCAACGGCACGACGGCGAACGGCAATTGAATGCTCAAAATCACCTGGCTCAGGATCAGCAATTTGTAACTCCCCTTGTCGCCTTGGATGGCAATCACGATGATCGCGGGAATGATGGCCACCGCGCGCGTAATCAACCGCCGCAACCACGGCCGCAGCCGAATATGCAGAAAACCTTCCATCACGATCTGCCCCGCCAGCGTCCCTGTCAGCGTCGAGCTTTGCCCCGAACAAATCAGCGCGACCGCAAACAAGCTGCTGGCGAGCGCATGACCCACCAGCGGACTCAGCGTTTGATACGCCTCCTTCAATTCCGTGACGACCGCGCCCTGCCGGTAGAAAACCGCCGCTGCCATCACGAGAATCGCCGCGTTGACCAAAAACGCCAGGTTCAGCGCCACCACCGAGTCGATGAGGTTGAACTTGTTCGCTGTACGGATCCCCTGCGGTGTGCGTTCGATGCGCCGCGTTTGCACGAGCGCCGAGTGCAGGTAGAGATTGTGCGGCATCACCGTCGCCCCGATGATGCCCATTGCGACATACAGGTCTGTGGGCGCACCGGGTTGATTGCTCTGGCCTGTCAACCGCGGGGTAATCAAGCCGTGGAACAACGGCAGCCATTCTGGCCGCGCGAAGAAGATCTCAACAACATAACAAAACCCTATGGAAGCGATCAGGGTCACAATGATGATCTCGACCACTCGCATCCCGCGGTTCTGCAGGAACAAAATAATGAAGCAATCCAGCGCCATCAGGCACACCGCCCAAAGCAGCGGCATTCCCGTCAGCAGATTCACCCCGATCGCGCCGCCAAGCACTTCCGCCAGGTCGCACGCCGCAATCGCGACCTCGCACAATCCCCACAACGTGTAGGCCACCGGTTTCGGATAGTAATCGCGGCACGCCTGCGCCAAATCGCGGCGCGTCACAATACCCAACCGCGCGGAGAGCGTCTGCAGCAGCACCGCCATCAGGTTCGACAGCAGCAGCACCCAGAGCAATCGATACCCGAACCGCGCCCCACCCTCGATGTCCGTCGCCCAATTGCCGGGATCCATGTAACCGACGCTGACAAGGTACGCCGGCCCCGAAAACGCCACCATCTTCCGCCAGAACGTCCAGTGCTCCGGCACATGGATCGACTCGTGAACCTCCGGCAACGAGGGCATGCCCGGCCGCTCGTGCGCTGTTCCGGCCGCCGTCTGAGCCACTGCGTTGTCGGATATGTTAGTCATGCCTAACTTTATTAGGGTTGACTATATCGCATTCCCGCCGCTTGTCAATCGGTATTCTCGTGGTCACGAACCCGGAGGCGTTTCGCACCTTGCCACCACGCCGCCAGCCTGCTACTCTACCAACCAAGGAGATTCCACATGGCACCATTATCTGGCCTGGCTGGTTTGGTCGTTCTGATCCTGGACATCATCGCAATCGTCGATTGCCTTAAAAGCAACGCGGATGTCGTCAAAAAGCTGCTGTGGATTCTCGTGATCCTCCTGCTCCCCCTCCTCGGCATGCTCCTGTATTTCCTGCTCGCCCGCGGGAAATAAGCAGTGCCGGTCGCCATCATCCTGCATTTACTGTTCACTGACGGGAAGGTCGCCTGTTGATTTCTGTGGCGGTTTCCGATTAATTCCCTGAAACTTTGCATCGTGAGTGAGCCCATTCCATCATCGGAACGTACCGAACCGACGATTGCGACCGTGCCCGCGGACACGGTGCCGCTGTCGTGGCGGGTCGTCACGGGCGGAATCAGTTGGCGCAAAACTTTCGCCGCCTTTCGCCACCGCAACTACCGCCTCTTCTTTGGCGGACAACTGGTCTCCGTCATCGGCACCTGGATGCAACAAGTCGCTGTGGGCTGGCTGGTGTACGATCTCAGCAACTCGGCCTTCACCCTCGGCGCCGTGCGCTTTGCCTCCGCCATTCCCGTCACCCTTCTGACGCTGGTGGGCGGCGCCATGGCCGACCGCATCGAGAAACGCCGCATCGTGATGGCCACCGAAAGCACCGCGATGGTGCTCGCGTTTATCCTCGCGGCCCTGGTGTACTTTGGCGTCATCAAAATCTGGCAGATCGCTCTCTTGAGTTTGCTGGAAGGAATTACCGACGCCTTCGACATCCCCACTCGCCAGAGTTTCGTCGTCGAAATGGTCGGCAAGGACGACCTGATGAACGCCATCGCATTGAACTCGTCACTATTCAACGGCGCGCGCGTTTTCGGTCCGGCCATCGCGGGCATCTTGATTGGCGTGATCGGCATGACGGGTTGCTTCCTCCTGAACGGAGTGTCGTATCTCGCCGTCGTGGCCGCCTATCTGGCCATGCGTACGACGGTGAGCCGGCCACCCGTCAAACATCAACCGATCTGGCACGAAACAGTGGAAGCCTTCCGGTACGTGCGCAGTCACCGCGTTCTGCGCGCCGTGATCTCGCTCGTGACGGTCGTGAGTCTGTTTGGCTGGCCGTACAGCGTGCTGCTGCCGGTCTTCGCGCGCGACGTGCTCCATGTCGGTGTGAGTGGGTACGGCTATCTCATGGCCGCCAACGGCGCGGGCGCGCTCGTCGGGGCTCTTACGCTCGCGTCGCTCGGGGATTCACCACACAAACGGAAGCTGTTCTACGGCGGACTGTTTGGCTTCTGCATCATGCTCTGCGTCTTCGCGCTGTCACGAGTTTACTGGCTCTCGGCTGCGGCGCTGACGGGCTCGGGGTTCTTCATGATCATCTTCTTCGCAACCGCCAACACCGCAGTCCAGACGAGTGTGCCCGACGAACTCCGCGGACGCGTCATGGGCATCTATTCACTCGCCTTCATCGGCCTAACGCCATTCGGCAGCCTCATCGCGGGTTCACTCGCCCACGTAACCAGCGCCTCGTTCACGGTCACGATGGGCAGCGTGATCTGCCTGATCGCCGGCCTCATCGTCATGCGAATCATGACACCGCAGCAAACCGGCCACTGACGGACCACGAAGAGGATCGCTATCGTCCTTCCCAAAGAGACTGGGTAAGAAACTGTTGGGCCTGCGTGAACGTAACCGAGCGCACGCTGCCATCAAAGAACGCGATATTCATTGTATTAGTGTTGTTGTGGCGAAAGTCCAAGGCAGTACAGGAGGCCGGGCTCCCGGAGTTCAGGTCGACCTTGGCGGAAAATGGGGCTGCACCGTTCCAAGGAATGTTGGACCGGCAATTCGGGCTGGTGGTAGTGGGGTCTTTCTTGCAATCGAAAACCAGCGGCGTCTGCGCGGCGGGGGTTAGGACTTCGTCTTGCCTCCGCGGTCTGCTGGAGGTCAGACCACTACCAACCGTCGCGTGCCCCAGCATGGCCGCAGTGCACGAATAGGTTAAACCGAGATCCTGGTTTTGGAATCCAGGATAGTTGGCGCTCGGACAATCAAAGACACGGTGAGGCGACGACGTAGGAGTTGATCCTCGGAGCGGCAAATAAGGCCCTAAGAGTTTGTCCCATGGACCAGCCGGCGCGGCGGCTCCATAGCTTGCCGGCGGCATGTATCCGCCGTTATCATCCGTGTAAAGACGGACGGCCAGTGAGATCTCGCGCAGATTACTCATGCACGCCGCCGCCTGAACTTTTTCTTTGGCGTCATCCAAGGAGGCGAGCAGCAAGACGCCAGCCACAGCGCCGGCAGCAATCAGCACGAGCAGCTGAGACAGTGTAAATGCTTCGCGGCGTTTCATTCCGGCACCTCCAATCGAATCCGGTAGAATTTCTGTGGCAGCAAAGCAGCCCCGAGGTCTATCATGCTGGTGGTACCGCCGAGAGCCACGATACTCGGGAATGGAATCCAGCTTCCTGATGCCATGTTGGTCCGGTACTCGGGAATGTACGTCGCCCCAGCGCTGGTGGTGAACCGAATCTCCACGTCATCGCCGACAGTCCGTATCGATACGATCTGCGGGATGCTGTCCACGCTTAAAACAAGACCATTATTGATAAACGCGGCGTGAAAATTCGTATTGCCGGAGAGGACGTTGATCAGCCCATTGTTGACCACCGCTCCGTAGGATTCGAGAGTGCTTCCATTAACTGCTTTCATGACCCCATTGTTGGTGACTGACCCGGTAAATGTGAGGGTGCCGCCACAATCGGCAAGTACAGTACCTCCCGCGTCTACCACCACGTTGCCATTGATCGTTCCGCAACCGATAAGAAAGGCGTTGGTGCGGATCCGAAGGTCGTTGGCAAACGAATGAACCCCGCCAAGCAGGTGGTACGTGGCACTACCAAAGCCATCACCGACAATGAAGGTTTGGGTGTTGCTCACCGTTGTAGATTTGGTGTTAACGGTGCCGGAGCCGAAGTTCAAGATGCTGTTGGTACCATTGGTCGCAAGCAGTTGATCCACGATCAGCGTGCCGCCTCCTTGAGTAAAGACGCCACTTCCTATCTGTCCAACAACAAGCCGACATGTCCCTGATTGATTGGTGACATTGAGTTCGCCGCCGGTAACTTGAATCACACCGGTTGCATTGGAGTAGGCACCGGCCACAAGATTGGAAGCGACAGACGTGATTCCTCCAGAAATCGTCAACGTGCCTTGTGAGCCGTTGTTGTGGCCAACAACGATTGTTCGTGCGCGAAATGCGCCGTTGGAGACCGTCATCTGACCAATACCATAGTCACCGACAATTGCATTATGATTGGTCACCTGCAACTGCCCACCCGTTATGGAAACAATTCCAGTCGCGCCCTGGCCAACGCCTACGCTGAGTGCCCGTGAAAAAGTAGCGGTGCCGCCTGCAATCAGCAACGCACCCTGAGATCCCTGTCCACCCGCCACGATGACGTACGACGCGACGAGCTGGCCATTGGAAAGAATCAGTTGTCCGGCCCCGTTGTTACCGATGGTCATCAGGTAGTCATTCGTGCCGATGATTAGCTGGCCGTCACTTATCCACACCGACCCGGTCGAGCCACCTTCGTCCCCAAGAGAGAGGAGTTCCGACGCGTCGTACTTTCCGCCCGCGATCGTCAAGTCGCCTGCCGAACCCGATGTCAATCCGAGGAAGACTCCATTGGCAAGAATGTCGTTTGTGCCGCCGAGGATGTCGGCGATCTTAAGAGTTCCGTTCGACAATACGACCTGACCCGAACCATAAAACCCAATGGCCGTGTAACCATTGGTCAACAAAGTCTGCCCATCAACCAGGTTAACCGAGCCAGAAGAATTTGTTGAAAAGCCGACATAGAGATCGCCTGAAATACCGTTTGTGCTAGAGAGTGAAGCGCAGCCGTCCAGGGAAAATGCTCCACCTGCAACCCCGTCCACAAGTAGCGACGAATTGGTCATCAGGAGTGCACCGCCCGCGGTAATACCGAGACTGTCAAGAATATGGAGTGGCCTATTGGTACCGGAGGCCGACAGTGCCAGGGTGTTCGTTGCCCCACTGGGTGCAGATAGGATCAGGTTGGTCACCGTCATCGTGTTGGAGAAACTGCCGGAGGTCACCGAGTTAATCTGCACCGTCTTGGTATTGTCGTTCGTGATCAGGATGGAATGCGTGCTGGCCGGCGCTTGCGCCAAGGACCAATTACCAGAATCTTCCCACGCTCCACTACCGGCATTAACCCAACTGTTGGTTTGTGCTTGCGCGCGCACTGGAAACGCGACAGCGCTTAGAGCCACAGTCGTCACAGTAACCAGTAGACGAACAATTGAGACCGGCCGCCTCATCGATTTAACCCCGTTATCTTGCCGAACTTCAAACCGGCTCATTACTGGCTAACCGAGTGGCATGAGCTTATCTTGATAGCTACCTTATATGCCCGTCAACATCTGGGCTGCAAGCCTATTCGGTGACGACCTTGCAGCCTTGTTTAACACACGCTTCGTCAGACAGATACCTCGCTATTTCGCCGGTTCCGGCGGTTTGTTCATCCCGGCCATTTTCTGCGAGAGGCCTGCGTTGAATTTTTCATACTGCGCGCTGTCCACCGTGAACTCCCCGCGCATATAGTTGGAGCCCTTCCAATTCCAGTTCTGCTCCGCGTCGTTATACACCAGTCTCGTCGTCTCGCCTTGCAGATATTCATGATGAATCGGGTCTGCGCCCGGGGGATTGACAATCTTCGGGTGCCCGCCCAAGCCGCCTTCGACGAGATGACCTTCGACCGTGCTGTATGCGCCGACAGTGACTTTGTTGTCTTTGCCTTCCGCCACCCGCGTGATCGGCACATACTGGATCTTCGTTTTTCCCGACGCCGAAAACGGCAACACGCTCTTCCCGATCACTTCCAACGCCGCGCGCTGCTCCGACGTGGCTTTCTCATCGATATAGAGATACGAGAAGTTCCACTTCCCGAACGATTCCATCATCGTTTGGTTGTCGGGACTCTGGCCAAAATGGCTGATCGCCAGGCCGTCGAGTTTCACCTTGCCGTAGTGACCCTTGCTAATGAACAACACCTGCATACCACCGCAATTCATCCGGCTCGGCAGCGAGTTGAACCAGCACGGACAGGCCGCGTTGCAACTGCACGCCTCTTCAAGTTGCCCGCTGATTTTCCAAGGGACTTTCTTCGCCGCTGTCGCTTCATCGCCCAACACGCGCGTACCGGCCGCGAGCGAGAGAAGAATCATGGGGAGAACCACCGACAAGATGGAAATAATGTGTCTGCGCATACACACTCCTTCTTTGAGTTTTAACCCGTTTTCACGCATGCCGCACCGCGGCGTGCCGCCATCTGCGCTCATATTATAGCCCGGAGGCCTCGTATTCAATCGGCAACTTAGGGTTTGATTCTCCACTCCCGCCACGGCATGATGGGCAGAAGCGTAGGTGAGGCGTATGATTGCTCTGCTCATACCGACGGGCTCCGATCACGACCGTACTCGTGTTCCCACAGCCACCCTGTCTCTCATCGCCATCAACGTCGCCATCTATTTCATTTCGAACCTCCTGAATTACCGCCACATCGCCGAGACCTTCGGCTTTGTTGCTGCCCACCCGCGACCGTGGCAGTTTCTCACCCACATGTTTCTGCACGCAGGTTGGCCCACCGAAGCCAACGCGCCGTGGACCGATTACGTGAACAGCGTCCTGCATATCGGCGGCAACATGCTCTATCTCTGGTTCGCCGGCAGCGACCTTGAGGACGTTCTGGGCAAGGGAAAATTCCTGCTGATCTACTTTGTCAGTGGCTTCTCCTCGGCACTTCTCTACTGGCTTACCGCTGTCGTCGGGAATTTCCCCAACCTC
The DNA here is from genome assembly GCA_035577545.1 of Verrucomicrobiia bacterium. Lineage (NCBI taxonomy): Bacteria > Pseudomonadati > Verrucomicrobiota > Verrucomicrobiia > Verrucomicrobiia bacterium. The sequence continues at coordinate 183,141 of DATLVI010000034.1, read as the reverse complement.
GACGAGCCGTGCGTCGGCGCCTCGGGCGCGATCGCCGGGCTGTTGGGCTACTATCTGGTGCGGTTCCCTCGGTTCAAAATCCGCATGTGGTTCGGCGCGGCCATTCCCATACCGTTCATCATGCGCCAGGGAATCACGCGCGTCAGTTCGCTGATCTTCATCGGTTTCTGGATCATGCTGCAACTGGTGTTTGGCGTGATGGCGCTGCATTCGGGCGGCGCCCAGGTCGCGTACTGGGGGCATATCGGGGGATTCATGCTCGGGTTGGGGGCGGCGCTCGCCACGCGGGAGTGGATTAACGGCGAAGAGGAGTATTTGATGAAGGACGCCGACCATCTCTTCTACAAACAGAAATGGTATCCCGCGATGGAAGCCTACCAGCGACTGGCCAAACGCTACCCGCAATGCGCCGGGGCCCATACCAAGTGGGCCCTGTGCTGGGAATGCACCGGCATGGTCAAACGCGCCGAGGACGTGTTGCGCGCTGCCCTCGCCTTCTATCGCGATCATGGCTGGACCGACCAGGCGGAGGTGATCGATGAGGAGTTGCGCTCGATGACCCGCAAGATGACCCCGCCAACGCCCGCACCGTCACCATCGACAGCCGACCGTTCGCCGTCGCCGTATCCAAATTTGATGTTTCGCAAGGAATTCAAGTGGAAGGGAAAATCCCATGATTGAGATCACCTGCTCTTGCGGTGGAACCCTCGAAGTCCTGAACGAAGAGGTCGCCAAGGGTGTGCATTGCCCCCGCTGTGGCGCACTGGCCTCCGATCTTCTTGCGCAAGCTGAACAGCCCGATGCCGTCGAGGAAGCAGGCCCGACCGAAACGGAAGAACCGCGCTTCCAGGTCTTCTGCGTTAATCACCCCGAGGAATATGCCACCCAGAATTGCATGAACTGCGCGAAACCCCTGTGCATGATATGCGTGCGCGAGAAGGGTTACTATTGCAGTGATGAATGCCGCGCCGCCGTCAGCGCCAGCGAACCGTCCATGGCGACCGGCACGGAGAGAGTGAGCGCGGACGACAACAAGTTCGAAAGCGTGATCGGTGGCGTTGTGAAGATCACAAAGTTCGCCCTGCTCGCAGCGGTTATTTTTGGCGTCGGCTATATCGGCTACATAATCTATCTCAGCAAATGGGGCCCGCATCCGCGGATTACTTCGAGCATGGATGTGATGGCCGGAATCGACGGGTTCAAGGTCGTGATGGTCGATCCCGCACACACGCTGGTGCAAGCGGAGGATGAACTCAGTCTGGTCAACCTGACAACCACCCAGAAGCTCTGGAAAGTCGACCTTCACGCCCTTGAAGAGCCGTACAGTCTGCCCAAGAAGGCCTCCTCTGATTCCGAGTTCTCGTTCGACTCGAGCAAGTTCCGTGATCCGCTGTCAATTCTTGAGGTGAAGGGAGACAGCGTTATCCTGCGTTCACGACGGCAATTGGTTGTCCTCAACGCACAAACCGGCGCCGTGGCCTGGAAATTCTTCCGGCCTGACACGTCGCTCCTGCAGGTACTGCCGCACGATGATGGCTTGTTGTGCGTCTTCGGCCACAACATGTCCGCCGGCAAAACCGCACCGCCCCACGCCGCGTCGCTCGCCCTGGCGGATGGCCACGAACTCTGGTCCGACACCAACGCCCTGGCGTATGCCGCGGCTGTGCCGATCCCCGGCAAGCGCATCGTCACCGCTGTGCTCGACACGCCGAAAAAGACTGCCTCGTCGGATTCCGATTATGGAGAAATCACAGCGTCGGGATGGGACGTCAACGCATTCCGCAGCGCGATGTTTAGCCGGATTCAAAATGCCATGGAAAAAGGCAGCTTCGACCTCGAAACTACCGCGGACGGCCCGGAGACGGAACCGGACACACCGTCGCAAAACTACACCGTCCGCTTCCGTTCCCTCGAAACTGGGACCGAAACGGGCCATCAGACCGTCTCCTTGAAGCACACCCCGCAGATCCAGCAAATCGACCGATTCACGTGCCTCGTTGCCGGTCGCGACCTGCTCGTCTTCGAGAATGGAAACGAACCGTTGTGGCAATCAACATTACCCGCCTCCGTCCGGCTCGTTGCCGCAGGCGGCGATGTGTTCGCCGTCGCTGCGGGTGATCAGGTCATCGCCCTCGATGCCAAAACCGGAAAACAGAAATGGTCCCGCGCCAAACTCAAGCCGACCCGCCTGGTCGTCGGGCCCGACGGCGGGGTTTACGCGACCGTCACGTTGTCCAAACCTGATTTCACGCAAAACGAAGCGAAGAGCTTCCGCATCGAAGACACGTCCACCGATGGCACGACGGATCCGCGCGCGCCCGTGACGTTCCTTATGAAACTCGATCCCCAGAAAGGCTCCACCAGTTGGGGCGTGAGAAACATTGGCGGCGAAGTGGTCTTCATCAAAGACAAGGCTTACGTTTTCGATACGGTCGTCGAGATGCGCCTGCTCTCGGACACCGGCCCGCAGGTCACCTATCACAGTATCCACTGCCTCTCCCCACGCAACGGCAAGGAGATTTGGACGTATATCAAAACCGGCGATGTCCACGAACATGTCATACTCGGCGACAGCGTGTTTCTCATCGTGACCGAGGGCAGCGTCCTTGGCTCTCGCGAGCACCCGTCGTATAATTATCGTCTGTGCATGCTCGAGAGGAAATGAAAGCGTCAGACCCCGCGTCAAAGAGCTGGCGCGGCGCGTTCCGCCCCCGCCGCGAACTCGGCCGCACCGGCTTTCAGGCCACCATCCTCGGCATCGGCGACCTGGCCGACCGCAAGGTTCCCCTCGACCACTGCGTCGCCACCATCCATCGGGCGATGGACGCGGGTCTGAACCTGATCGATACCGCGCCGAATTACGAGGACGGTTACAGCGAACAGATCGTTGGGGCCGCGCTGAAGGGCCGCCGCGACGGCATGTTCGTCATCGACAAGATTGACAATCACCACGAGCCCGTCGCGCCCCAGGTCGATGCCAGCCTGAAAAACACGGGCCTCGACACGGTCGATTGCTTCGTGTTCCACGGCGTCAGCGCGATGGACGACTGGCAAAAGATTGCCGCGCCTGGTGGCGGCATGGAACAATTGGCCTCCGCCGTGAAGGCCGGTAAGGTGCGCTTTCGTGGTATTTCGTCGCATCACCCCGATGTGTTGCTCGCGGCCATCCCCTCCGGCCTCTGCGACGTGGTGATGTTTGCCGTCGGACCGTTCGTCGATCAGCACTACGTGGAGGAAGTTCTGCCGCTCGCGAGGAAGCATCGCGTCGGCACCGTTTGTTTCAAAACCTTCGGCGCCGGCAAATTGCTCGCCGACACCGCCGGCTACAACCAACCGCTCCAGGCCCGTCCGCGCGGCAAGCTGAGTTCCGGCGGCAGTGATGCATCGGACGCCTCAACGCTCCCGCGCCTCGGTGTCGCCGAATGCCTACACTACACGCTCACACTGGACCCCGACGTCGCTTTGCTTGGTTTGAGTTTTCCCAACGAGCAAGACGCCGCTTACGCCGCCGCGCAAAACTTCAAGGCCGTTCCCCCCAACCAACTTTCAGAAATCCGCCGGCGCGCCGTCGAAGCCATCCAAGACAAGGGGCCCTGTTGGTGGAATCCGCCGGACTCACCGCGCCCTGCATAACGCGTCCGGACATTCTGCTTGTTTTCGCGAAGCATCGTTGGCACGATGACAAACTCATGCATACGCCCATCGGAGTGATACTCTTGATCGCCGCCACTAATCTCGTCGCTCCTTCGGGTTTCGCTGCCGACAATCCAGCCGCCTCAACAAACCAGTTTTTCCACGCCGCGAAAACAGATGGCCGCTGGTGGTTGATTTCTCCGGACGGTCACCGGTTCATCTCGAAGGGCGTGACCACGGTCACCATCACCGCTGACTTCATTCAGGGCACGCAAACGTCGCCGTACCTGGAAACCAACAAGGCAAAATACGGCAATCCCATCGCGTGGCGGAAGGCGGTGGCGGAGCGGTTGACGAGCTGGGGCTTCAACAGCCTCGGCGCCTGGTCCGACGACGCCGTCGCCGAGGTTATCGTGAATAAACAACGCCTCGCCTACGCCCCGATCGTCGACCTCGGCTCGCATTTCGTCGGGGTCAAACAGAAGGGTGCGGCATGGGAGCACGGAATCTTCCCCGACGTTTTCGATCCCGACTTCGAGACCATCGCCCATCAGCACGCCCGCGAAGTTTGTTCCCCACGCGCCAATGACCGCTGGTTGCTCGGCTGGTTCACGGACAACGAACTGCGCTGGGGCCCCGACTGGCGTGGTTCGGACGACCTGATCACCATGTTTATGGCGTTGCCCGGGGGCGTCCCGGGAAAGAAAGCCGCTGTCGCCCTCATGCGCGAACGCTACACCGACGTGAAGAAATTCAACGATGTCTGGAACACGACCTTCGCTTCGTGGGATGAAGTTACGGAAGCCACTTCAATCAAGCAACCGTACTCGCGCAAGGCCGTTTACGCGCAGAACAAGGAGTCCGAACAGCTGGCCAACGAAGCCGACCCGAAACGCGCAGCCTTCGTCGCCGATAGCGATGCATTCCTCGCGCGCCTCGCGGAACGGTACTTCCGCATCACCGCCGAAGCCGTCAAGGCCGCCGATCCCAACCACATGAATTTCGGCGCGCGCTTCGCCTACGTCCCGCCCCAGCCCGTCGTGGCCGCCGCGGCGAAGTATGTCGATGGCATCTCGTTCAATTGTTACCAGTTCGACCCGCGCAAGACGATCGAACGCTACTCCGTGTTCGGCAAGCCCTTGATCATCGGCGAATTCTCCTTCCGCGGCCAGGATGTCGGTCTGCCCAACAGCAAGGGTGGTGGCGAACGCGTCAAGACCCAGGCCGACCGCGCCGCGGCCTACAAGAATTTCGTCACGTGGGGGCTGTCGAGCCCGTACCTCGTGGGCTATCACTGGTTCGAGCACTGCGACGAGCCGAAGGAAGGCCGCTTCGACGGCGAGAATTGCAACTACGGCGTCGTCAACATCAAGGACGAAGTCTATGTCGAACTGACCCGCGCCATGACGGAAATCAACGCCCAGGCTGAAACCCTGCATGAATCTGCCAAATAACAAAGCCTGCATGGCGGCTGCGACTATAGTACAATCACTTTCACAAATTACATGAGCACACAAGATTCCGGCACAACAATGGCCGTGTTCCTCGACCTCGAGAACATCGCCCTCGGCGCGCTCGACGCCAATTATCCCCGCTTCGAAATCCAAAAGGTCCTCGAACGCCTCCTGCTCAAGGGCCATATCGTCGTTAAGAAAGCGTACTGCGACTTCGACCGCTACAAGGTCTTCAAACGCGACCTGCATGAGGCGGCTTTCGAGCTGATCGAGATCCCGCATTTGCGCCAGTCGGGAAAGAATTCCGCCGACATCCGCATGGTCGTGGACGCGCTCGACCTGTGCTACACGAAAAGCCACGTCGACACCTTCGTCATCATCAGCGGCGACTCCGACTTTTCGCCGCTGGTGAGCAAATTGCGCGAGAACGCCAAGACCGTCATCGGCGTTGGCGTGAAGAATTCCACGTCCGACCTCTTCATCAACAATTGCGACGAATTCCTGTATTACGATGACCTGGTTCGTGCCGCACCACGACCGCGCCGGCGAACCATCTCGCGCCCTGCCGTCGTTTCGGCAACGACCGCTGCCGGCGTTGACACGAAAGCTCCCGAAGGTGAAACCAAGCCTGCCGAGGGCGAAGGTAAAATTCCTCCCGCCCCTCCGGTCGCCGATGGATTCGACCTGGTCATGAAAACGCTGGAAGCCATCTCGGCGGAACGTGGCGCGGACGATCTCACCTACGGTTCGATGATCAAGCAGGCCATCAAGCGTCGTCATCCCGGCTTCAACGAGCGCGCCTACGGCTTCCGTTCCTTCAACGACATGCTGCTGGAAATGCAAAAGCGCAACATGCTCAAACTCGAAGCCGATAAAAAGTCCGGCGGCTACACCGTCATCGCCGTCGAGTGACCCGCGTTGGAGGGCCACGCTCCGTCGTGGCCGTATAATGCCAAACCCGTAGAACGGGCGTCTCGCCCGTTCATGCCCTTAGATAATTGTAGGGCAAGCGCGCCGCTTGCCGTCGCTTTAAATGTAACTTCGGCACAAATCCTGCCCTATGGTAAGTTGAATTATGCCCGACTGGAAAGACATCGCCAAGCTCTCAGACAAAGATGCCAAGACCCGCGAAGCGCAGTTTGAAGCTGAAATGCTCGCCCTGATCGCGCAAGGCGACTCGCCAGCGCCCGCCGGTTCGCCGACGCCATCGGCTAGAACTTTGCCAGCCCCAAGCATTCCCATCCGGGATGGCGTCCAGATTTCCGTCACCGCAAATGGACAAACCGCCCACTACAATAATTTGGAAGCTGTCCCCGCACCGGTCCGACAGCAAATCATGAGCGCGTGGACTGCTTCGTCTGCGGGGGCCGTTCCGCCGTTACTGAACACACCCGCATTCCGCAACGCGCTTCCATCACCGCCAACGCCCCGTCCCAAAACCATGAAGGTCGCCATGTTCCTCAATCTCATGGTGCCGGGCGCGGGACAATTCTACCTCGGCCAGCGCCTCGCCGGCGCCGTCTACGCCCTCACGTTCCTCGCCAGTTTCGCCGCCGCGCTCATCATTTTCGTCCGCGGGTACTACGACTATCTCCGCCTCAGCACCAGCGGCGACATCCTGGACTCCGGCAACCTCGAACAAGTCGCCCACGCCTTCCCCGCCGGTATCATCGGCGCCTTCTCCGCCATCGGCATCGTGATCTACCTCGCCTCCGCGATCCATCTGGCCGTGTCTCGAAGCCGAGGTGCGAGCTAGCGCCGAGACGGTGTCGCGTCGTGCCGACGCCGAAGGGCGTAGCTCAGGGGACTAAATGGAGCCAACCGCCGCGCCTAACGGTGCCTTTTTCAGTTGTCAAAGAGCCTCTAAATGGGTTCGTTTTTCCCGAACGAACCCATTTGCAAATGCCGCTGCAAACGATATAAGGCCTTGTATCTAAAATCGATACACCAAAAACTCCGGGAAAATAAAATGGGTTCGTTTCGCAGAAACATATGAGGGGGGTCAAAGGGTTGGTAGGACCGTGGTGCCGCGTGTCCCCGCCCGCTCCGCGCATCCTTCGTCCCAAATCCATAATGCTCTCATTCACCCGCCGACCATACACCCCCGTGCAGACGATGTCCAGCAAAATTATCAATTACCGATAGACAATAGTCTCGGGCCTCTACGCCCGCTGCAGGATCAATTGCACAAAGTCGCGTTTGACGGGGCCGGTCCCGAGCGGCTTGGTCTTTTGCTGCTTGCCGTGTCCGCTCAGGAGTGTTGCCGCGAGATGACCTGACCAACAATGCCGGCAGGTGACCACCTTCATATCGATGCGATTCGGCAGCTTGGCGGTCGGCTTCTTCCCGGCTGCCAGTTGCTGTAATTCGGAATTCAGCTGCGGCGTCTTCCCCTCCGCCGCCAATTGCCAAAGACTGGCCACCTTCGCCTGACCGTCGGCGAAACTCTTTTCCTGGCTCGCCTTGTACGCCGCGAGACCGGCGACGTCGGCTTTCTTGATTTTCTGGTACGGCACGCTGGCGGGAATCAGGCCGAGAGATTTGCTCCGCATATAGACCTGGCAACCTTCGCAATACGGCGCTTTGCGCAGCAACGCTGGCACGATCACCCCGCCTCCGCAAAAGCCGATGATTTCCAGCACGCGAAACGCGTAGCCCCACATTCCCATTGGATTACCCGGGTGACCATTGTCCTGCCTCCACGCAAACGACCGCGCCATCCAGTCGAAATACGTGAAGAACCCGACCGGCGTCCCGTTCCGATACCTCAGGTGTAGATGCTGAAACTCAATGTACTGCGCGCCGAAATAAGCGGCCAGTTGCAGCCCGAGCACGATCCACAACAGCGATTTCGTGATCTTGACGCCGCTCACCCACGACGCCACCCCGTAACCGCTCGCCGCCGCCGCGCCGACAAGTAAGGCTCCCACCGGCAAGATGTAATCCGCGTACCACCCCATGATGGTGAAGTCAGCGCCGCTGGTGTCCAACAAATACACGCCCATGAGTGTCAACACCGTGGTCGATAATCCGGAGAGAATTACCGGCAAATGCGACTTGGCAGGACGAAGCGTGACCGGCGGAGCATAAGTGTCCATAACGATCCCTTTCGTTGGCTGCGCAACAGTCTAGGACAAACATCCCCGTCACCGCAAACCGAAACCGACCCCCTCTCAAACCGCCAGGCTTGAGGTTTAGCGCCGTAGACTCTTCCCCCGCCTCTCCCCTTGGGGGAGAGGGTTAGGGTGAGGGGTAGTTGCGTCTCTGCAAAGGCGGATTCCCCTCCTCGGAGGGGAAGGGGTGGGTTCTCCGGACTGCAGCCGTCCCGGCCTGTCGGGACGCCGGTTGCGCAAGGCCAAATCAGGATACTCTATGCTCAGGAAGAGAAGGATCTCGGCTTACGCCTATGGGGACACCATCCGGAACCAATCACGAATCACTTGCCTGATCCGCTCAGTTTCCTCAGGTGGGATGTCCGTCATGTGACAGATGGCATTGCGAAGATGAGCGACGTGACGGGCTGATTGAACAAGAGATTTGTCACGGATCACGGCTTCGAAACCGCTTTTCCAGCATTCGTCAATTATGGCCAGCAATTGTGAATAGGTCGTAAGCGATAGCTTGTCGCGCGATCCCAAACTCATCCATGCTTTCGTCTCTTCGGTCTTCTCAAGATACTCAACATCATCTTGGATGTGTTTAGGGACGTTGCCCCACCAATTCACCTTGTCCTTTTCCGAAAGAACGTCAAAAACCAGTTCACGTAGAAAATTCTCGAAGACAAAGAAGAGCTTATAAACCAATGCTGCGCTAGACGCCCGCCTGACCTCCTCTGGCAACACAGTTGCCAAATCGTACGAGTGTGAGATCAGAAGGGATTCAGGCGGCACGACGGAGGGATGCTCCAGCACCTGCCTTTCCGCCTCTTGGCCTAACATTATGAAAAGCGCAAGTCGCGTGTCATCCATGATCTATTTGAAGACCTTTCTGAAAGCGCTGAAAATACTGAGGTAGGTCTCCTCGCTTGCGTTCGAGGGCAAATGGATTTGAATGTTGTAGTGAAACTCGCTACGTAACTGTCCCGCACCAGAAGATTTATCCTCGTCCTTCCTTTTCTTCTCGTCCGGCTCTTCTTTTTCAGGTTGGACGCCTACAAAGTTTCCCAGCTTAGCCAAGGTGCTGAATGTGCCAGCAATCTTGCTCGTAAGATTCTCGTCCGTGCCGGCAACCTGCGAGATGAGCCCCTTAAGATCGGTGCCAGTGACCTCGTACGCCTTCTCGTTGGCAGCAAACAGCGGCTCGTACGCCTTACGCACTGCCTGCGCTATGGCCAGCTTCGCTGCCGAAGGATTTTTTAGCAATGAATACGATTGCGTTGGTTTGCCCGATCCGTCGACAAAGCCGAGCGTTTTGAGAAGATTGATTAGCGGACGGTCACCAGCACTCTTCAAACCGAGTGTTTCATATAAGAACTGATTAGTAAAAGCATCAGGGGTTTTCGCCGTCGCGATCTTCTCGAAAAGTTTGCCGACGTTCTTGTATGAAGGAAGATACGGAAGGTTCTGTGCCATGATAGCGCCTCGTCAATTGGTTATTTAGCAGACGCGATGTTACACCATGTCAGGAATCAGCACAAGCATGCTGCAATTTTTGAAAAACGGACATGCGGAGAGATTCCAAAGAGAAAACAACTCTGCCCGCAAGAGGGAATTGTCCGGCGTTCGATTATCGTGCCACAATTATTAGCCCCTCGCCTTCGCTTTGCCGATATTAACGGTCTTCGCCTGCTCCTTCAACCAGAAGTCGGGCTTAGCAATGTGCAAACACTCCGCCGATGATTCACTGGCGTGTCACACCGCCATCAGTAATCGGAGCCATGTCCAATTTCGTCCTTCGTCAGCGCCACTTCTTTAACAGAAACTGTAACCTCGAATTTTTTCTTTGGATTTCTGTAGGGATGGTAATTGCGCGCGATCTCTTTAGCAACCTGGTCGGCGAATTCCTGTTCCGTAATCTTGTCGTTGGTGACCATTGCTGTTGTCTTCGCTTTAGCGGGCATGTTTTCCTTTCTTGGTGTCTTTAGGGTTAGGAACGAGAGACGCTTCAATCGACACATTGTAGTCAACGTGAGTGAGTCGGTACGCCCCCGAAACAAATTGTTTCACGGTGACATAGTTAGTTGGAAGCCACCCAACCGCAGCCGACAAATCGATGGGGTTAATGGCGAACTTACGGCCATCGTCAAGCGTAATGGTGGAATAATCGTTCGCGATCTCAAGAATCATGTGTTCCATATTACTCCCTCGCTTTCGCCAACTTCTTATCAATCTCCGGCGTCTTCGCCTGCTCCTTCAACCAGAACTCGGGCTTCGCCAGCGCGCGCAACTCATCGACGTTTTTGCCCTGTTGCTCGACCCAGGTGTAGTACTTCTGGTTGTGCCAGCGCTGACGGTGGAACTTCGTGCCTTCTTGCACCCAGTCGCTCACGTCGGCTTTGCGGAAGATGTCCAACCGCTTCTGCGCTTCGTCCTTCGTCATTTTGCCGACGGTCTTGTTGAGGCGCGCGATGACGGACGGGTAACGGTCGAAACCGTCGGTGGCGATGGTGACGACGTTCTGGCCCTTGCCGAGCTTGAGCGTCTTCGCGGTCTTGATCGCGCCGAGGATGTTGCAGATGGAGCTGACGCCGAACGTGTCCGCGAATGCCTTCGCCACTTCCGCCTTCACGCCAGCGGCGATGAGCACATCGGTCCCTTCCTGCAATAGCTGGAGGCCCTTCAAGCATTGTTCGTCGTCGATGCAGATGAGCCAGTCCATGTTCAGCACGTTGTGAATCCAGGTGACGTGTTTGTCGCCGATGCCTTCGATGGCATGCGCGCCGAACCCCGCGTTGTACAACGTCGGGCACTGGACCGGTTCCAAGCCGACAATCTTGCAGTCGGAAAACTGTTGTTTAAGAAAATCGCCCGCCGCAATCGTCCCCGCCGACCCCATCGCCGAGACAAATGCCGCGACCTTGCCGTTGCCGATCCCCTTCACCACTTCCTGCGCCGCATGGCCGGTCACATCGTAGTGGAACCGATAATTCCCAAACTCGGCAAATTGGTTGAGGATCTTATTCTTCGTGTCGCGCTTGAGTTCGTTGACCTTGTCGTAAATCTCTTTGACGTTGCTCTCGCTGCCCGGCGTCTTGATGACCTGCGCGCCGTAGGATTCGATCTTCTCGAACCGCTCCGCGCTCATCTCGGCCGGCAGCACGATGAGCGACTCGTAATTCATGCGCGGCCCGACCCACGAACCGCCGATGCCATAGTTGCCCGTCGACGGAAACACAAGACGGTCGCGGCCGGGCTGGAGTTCACCCGCAATCTGTTTCTCGATGAGGCAACTGTACGCGGGGCCGACCTTGTGCGCGCCCGTCGGGAAAAACCGCGCGATCATCACCACGATATTCGCGTCCAGCCCCGTCAACTCCTTCGGCAACACCACATGCGGAATGCTCAGGTCATCCTGCTTCCACGTGATGTTGAAGAGATTCAGCGGATGCAGCGGGTCTTTCTTCTTCAGCGCCAGCGCCTGCTTGCGCACCTCCGGTTTGATCCGCGAAGGATCCCGCATCTCGGCAAAAGTCGGCCCATAAACAAAATCTCTGTTCATCGTCTCCCCTTTAGTTTTCAAACAAATCCACAAACTTAAACTGATTCACATCCACCAGACCGCGGTCGGTTAATTTCAATTCCGGTATCACACTCAACGCCATGAACGACAGCGCCATGAAGGGCTCCGGGACGGCGCAACCCAGCTTCTTCGTCGCGTGGTTGGCGGCATCGAGTTCGTCCTTCACGTCGGACAGCGGCTTATTACTCAACAACCCCGCGATGGGCAGCGCCACCGAACCAAGAATTTCACCGTGATTGGCGACGGCGAAGCCGCCTTGCATCTTCACAATGTGTTCGACGGCCGCGCGCATGTCCGCGTCGTTGGTGCCGACCACGTTGATGTTGTGCGCGTCGTGGCCAACACTGCTTGCGATGGCGCCGGATTTCAACCCAAAGCCTTTCGTCAGACCGAGCCCGATGTTCCCCGTGCCGTGATGCCGTTCGATGACGGCAATCTTGAGGATGTCGCGCTCGGTATCGGAAACGACGTGGCCATTCTCCCGCTTCGGTTCCGCGAAAATCTGGCGCGTGATGATCTGGTTGGGGATCAACTCCATGACCCGCGCGCGTCCACTCTTCGCCGCAATGTTGAAACTGGAATCGCCAAGCGGACGAATCTTAACCGTATTCCGCACATCGATCATCGAACTCATCGGCTTGTTGCCAAGCAAATAACCCTTCTCCGCCACGAGATGACCGCGCTTGAAGACCTTCTCGACCACACACGCCTTGAGGTCGGTGAGTATATTCAAATCTGCAAACCACCCCGGCGCAATCGCACCGACTTTCGGCAAGCCGAAGTACCGCGCTGCGTTGATCGTCGCGAGCCGGACCGCGAGCGCGGGGTCGAGTCCCGCCTTGATCGCCATCCGCACCATTGAATCAATGTGGCCGCGATCCATCAAATCAGCCGGTGTGCGGTCGTCGGTGCAAAAGAAAAAGCGGTCGGCATTCTCCGGTTTGATGAGCGGCAACAGCGCGAGCAGGTCGCGCGTCACCGAGCCTTCGCGGACGGCGATACTCATTCCGAGCCGCATCTTTTCCCGCGCCTCCGCGACGGTCGTGCATTCGTGATCGTTGCCGATGCCCGCGGCGACGTATGCATTCAAATCCTTGCCACTGAGTTGCGGCGCGTGGCCATCGACCACCTTCCCGCCGACAACGCGCAGTTTCTCCAACACTTCCTCGGTGCGGTGAATGACACCGGGATAATTCATCATCTCCGCCAGGCCCAGCACCCACGGGCTGTCGAGGTATGGGAGCAAATCGACCGCCTTCAACCGCGCGCCACTCGTTTCCAGATCCGTTGCGGGCACGCACGACGGCAGCATCACGTACACGCTGAGCGGCTGATACTTCGCCGTCTTCAGCACATACTCGATGCCTTCGACGCCGAGAACATTCGCCAACTCATGCGGGTCGGCCATGATCGTGGTCGTGCCGTGCGGCATGACGGTCTTGGCGAATTCCCAGACCGTGACCATCGAGCTTTCGATGTGCATGTGGCCATCGATAAAGCCGGGGGTGATGAACTTGCCGCGTGCGTCGAGTTCGTTCGGGCCGCTGTAGTCGCCAATGCCGGCAATGGTTTCGCCGCAAATGGCGATATCGGCAGGATAAACCTCGCTGCTGAGGACATTGACGATCTGGCCGCCCTTGATAACGAGATCAGGGGGTTCTTCTCCGCGGGCAATTTTGATCAGTCGGGTTAACTTCACGGTAAGTTTCAGCTAGACTACGGCAAAAGAAACCGTAAAGTCAATTGACAGAAGCGACCCTATGGCGGACCTCCATCCATCTCCTTTTTCCGACCTTGTGAAGCGGATGTTTCTCGAACCCGAGAAGCAACAGACCATCTTCGATTTGCCGCTGCGCAAGATGTACGTGCCTGATCCCACGCTGGATACGAGCGTCAAGTTCCACGGCAAAGTCGCAGCCAATCCGGTCGGTCCCGCCGCCGGACCGCAAACGCAAATGGCGCAAAACATTGTCCTGAGCTGGCTCGGCGGCTCACGCATCCTTGAGCTCAAAACCGTGCAGATCAACGATCAGCTGGTCATCAATCGCCCCTGCATCGACATGACCAATGTCGGTTACAACATCGAATTCTCGCAAGAATTGCGGCTGCAGGAGTCCCTCCAGGAATACGTCGCGGGAATGATGCTCATCGAGATGCTCAAGGCGAGCAACCTGTTGAATTTTCCTCCGAGCGCGTTCGACAAGACGTCAACCATCTACGATTTCAGTCTCGGCTACGATCTCGCGGGAATTTCGAGCCCGCCGATTCGCGACTTCATTGCCAGCCTGCGCAACGCGAAGAAGCAGATCGACAAATTGCGCCTCCAGATCCCGGATCGCTGGAAGCAATACCGCGACCTCCCCTACCCTGAGCAAATCTCCAACACCGTCACACTCTCGACGTTCCACAATTGTCCTCCGGAAGAGATTGAGAAGATTTGCCACTTCCTCCTGACCGAAATCGGGATGGACGTCGTGGTGAAAATGAACCCGACGATGCTGGGGTTGGACGAGTTGAACCATTTGTTGCATGAACGGATGGGGTTCACCGACATTAAGGTCAATGAAAAGGCCATCGATGCGGGCCTGAAGTTCGATGAAGGCATGGAGATGATGGCCCGCCTGCAGGAAACCGGAAAAAAACTGGGTCTTGGTGTCGGCACGAAATTCAGCAACACCTTGGAAGTTGTCAACCACAAGACGTTCTTCCCGAAGGATGAGATCATGTATCTCAGCGGGCTACCGCTGCACGTAATCACGTTGCAGCTTGTGGAGCGCTGGCGGCGGGATTACGGCGCGGATTGCCCGATCAGTTTCTCGGCGGGTGTCGACAAACACAACTTCGCCAATTGCGTGGCGTGCGGTTTCGTCCCGATCACAACCTGCTCCGATCTATTGAAGGTAGGCGGTTTTGGGCGTCTCTTCGAGTACCTGAAGAATCTCGAGCAAGAGATGAAAAAGCTTGGCGTCACGAATATCGATGACTTCATCCTCAAGCGTGAAGGCAACGAGGCGGCGGCACTGGAACACGCGAAGAAAACCGGCGGAAACCGCGACGCGGCGGTCAACTACGCCGGCTTCCTCAATATCACGCCGATCAATGTCCGCACGCTGGCCGACGAGCGTTACGCGTTCGAGAAAAACAAATCGATCCCGAAGCGAATCGACTCAAAATTGTGGCTCTACGACTGCATCAATTGCGACAAGTGCATCCCGGTTTGTCCCAACGACGCGAACTTCTACTATGAAGTCGATCCGGTCGAGATCGCGTTCACGAATTATTCATGGAACGCTGGCCACCTCGAATCAGCCGACAGCGGCATCTTGAAGATCGATAAGAAACACCAGATCGCCAACTTCGCCGATTGGTGCAACGAGTGCGGCAACTGCGATACGTTCTGCCCTGAGTACGGCGGCCCGTTCATCCAAAAGCCGAGCTTCTTTGCCGACCGCGCCGCGTGGTTGGATAACCCCCGCGACGGATTCTATATCGCCAAGCGAAACGGATTGACGGAAATCGTGGGCCGCATGGAAGGCAAAACGTATTCATTGACGCTCGACAAGTCGCGGCCGACTGCGCGGTACCAGGATGGTGTCGTAGAGGTGGATTTTGACCCGGCCACGCACAAAATTGTGAACGTAAAATCGTTGGCCGGACCTGTCCCCAACCACCGTATTGACGTGAAAACCTATCACACCTTGCGCATTTTACTGGTCGGGATGCTCAATCCCAGCCGCGTTCACCAGGTGAACGTCGCGCACTTATGAGCCGGGCTGGATTTCCAGCACAATAACTGCTATTTCTCAGCTACTGATGGGACACCATGAGGAAGATTGAAGGAAAAGTTGCGATTGTCGGTCTCGGCTATGTCGGCTTGCCGCTGGCGGTTTCTTTCGCCAGGCACCTGACCGTTGTCGGGTTCGACATCAATGCCCGCCGCATTGAGGAACTGCAGAGCGGCGTTGATCGTACCGGCGAAACGCTCGGCGGCGACCTCAAGAGCTCCAACATCAACTTCACCGCCGATCCCAAAGCGCTCTGCGAATGCCGCTATATCATTGTCGCGGTGCCCACACCTGTCGACAAGGCCAACGTCCCCGACTTGGAACCGGTCATCAGCGCCTCGCGCATCGTGGGTGAGAACCTCAGCAAAGGTTCCGTCGTGATTTTTGAAAGCACCGTCTATCCCGGCGTCACGGACGAAGTTTGCCTTCCGATCCTTGAAGAGAAATCGGGATTGAAACTTGGCGATTTCAAGATTGGCTACTCCCCTGAGCGCATCAATCCGGGTGACCACGAGCATACGGTCGATAAAATCGTCAAGATCGTCAGCGGTTGCGACGCCGAGACCCTCGAAGAAGTCGGCGCCCTCTATTCGCTTGTCGCCAAGAGTGTTTATCATGCGCCCAGCATTGCGACCGCTGAGGCGGCGAAGGTGATCGAGAACATCCAGCGCGACCTCAACATTGCGCTCATGAACGAGCTTTCGCTTATTTTTGGGCGTCTCGGCCTCAACACCGAGGAAGTCCTTGCGGCGGCGGGCACGAAATGGAATTTCCATAAGTACCACCCCGGCCTCGTCGGCGGACATTGCATCGGCGTCGATCCGTACTATCTCACCTACCGCGCCCAACAGTTCGGCTACCACCCGCAGGTAATTCTCGCGGGGCGTCAGATCAACGACTCGATGCCGGTCCATGTGGGCGAAATGGTCATCAAGGGCATCGCCCACGTCGGCAAGCCGATTAAGGGCGCTACCGTGGTGATCCTCGGGCTGACGTTCAAAGAGAACGTCCCGGATATCCGCAACAGCAAGGTGCACAGTATCATCACCTACCTGCAGGGTTTTGGTGTGAAAGTGCTCGGCTGCGATCCACTGCTTTCGGCCGACATCGTCCGCAAATATTTCGGCATCGAGAACGTCGAATTCGACAAAGTGCCCCAGTGCGACTGCGTCCTTGTCGCCAACAAGCACAACGCCTTCCGCTCACTCACGCTCGACCAGCTAAAGGCAAAGATGTCCCCGCCCGTGCTGATCGACATCAAGAACCTCTTTGACCGCCACGCCGCCGAAACTGCCGGGTTCTACTTCAAGAGCCTGTAAATAAGCCGTTAACTACCCTGGATTCCTCATTGCGATTGTTACAGACAGGAGTGCGCTTTTGTGGTATTCTTGCCGTCGAACGCAGTAAACAGAATTGTACTCATGTATCGACAAAGAACAGGCGCACGCTTCGAACACCGTGAACTGGAAAGCCAGCGCGTCAAGGACTCCCTCAGTCTCGCCGCCCGCTTCGCGAAACTGAAATCCCTGACCGTTGATCTGAGTTTCTACGATCCCGAAGGCACGTCCAAGACCAGCCAGGTCAAGTACACGGTGAACCTCGCCAACGCCAAATCCGTCTTTCGTTTCAACTGCCCCAACGGCGAATGCATCCGCGGCGATTTCGACCTGACCGACGAACTGGCCAAAGCTGTGGCCGGGAAGCGCACCACGGTGAGCGGCGAAAAGTCCTGCGAAGGCTGGCGCAGCAAGACCACCATCGACACGGTCCATTGCGGCAATATCCTGCGCTACAAACTCAGTCTCGCGTATTGACGGGTCGTGCGCGGTGATTTCGGGAAAGATGCGTGCCGTCCTCAGTTTGTTGCTGCTCTTCTCGTTGGCGGGAGTTGCCAGCGCCGGCACGGAGGTTTCGCTCTGGCGTTCCTACACAAATCAGCCGTCGGGACAATTCCGTTTCGCTTTTGACCTGAAGAATCTCAAGCACGGGGTGTTTTTTGGGTCCTGCGGTCTCAGTACCCGCTCACTGCAATGGGAATACGGCTTCGAGTTAAAGGGTAAGGCGACGAAATATGCGAAGGATGATATCGAGTTGAAGGACGCCAATTTCCATCTGGTGCCGATTGATTCGGGAAGCATCCTGGTGGACGAAAAGAAGTCCACTGTGCAGATCACCATCAAGGTCAGCACCAACGGCGTCGCGCAGGACTTCATCGGCAACGGCACCTACAGGCTGAGAAGCAAACTCTGAACGACTGCCGATGATCAATCCCACCCTCCGCTTCTCCAATCGCGTGGAGAACTACGTCAAGTATCGGCCGGGTTATCCGATCGGCCTGGTTGAAACCTTCACAAAGGAATGCGGGCTGACCGCTGGGTCAGTCGTCGCCGACATCGGGTCGGGAACAGGGATTCTATCCGAGTTATTCCTGAAGAACGGGAACCCGGTGTTCGGCGTGGAGCCGAATCGCGAGATGCGGGAGGCAGGTTCGCGACTGTTGGGCAAATACGCAGTCTTCAGGAGCATCAATGGAATGGCAGAGGCGACGACTCTGGCGGACTCTTCGGTTGATTTCGTCACGGCGGGCCAGGCGTTTCATTGGTTTGACCGCGAGCGGGCGCGGAAGGAATTCGCGCGCATTCTCAAGCCGAACGGTTGGGTGGCGTTGATCTGGAACGAACGGCTGACGGATACGTGCCCCTTCCTGCGCGCATATGAAGACTTGCTGCAGAAGTACGGCACCGACTACGCGACGGTCGATCACCGAAACGTCGATGCCGACGCGATCACGGCATTCTTCGCTCCACAACCGTTCACGCTGAGAGAGTTCGAGAATCGGCAAGTCTTCGACTACGACGGAGTGGAAGGCCGGCTGCTCTCGTCATCCTACACGCCCGAGTCAAGCCATCCAAATTATCAACCCATGCTCGAGGCGTTACGCGCGCTTTTCGACAAGTACCAGATCAACGGCAATGTTTCTTTCGATTACGCCACGCGGCTGTACTTTGGGCGGCTAATCCGTCAACTTGAAGCGTGACGGCCTGGCGGCAATCTTGCCGGGCGATTCCGGCAATGTTTCGCCAGAATGGACGATCCCCTCCAGAATCACGATGCGTTCCTCCGCGAGCTTTGCCTGCTTCGTTGTCGGGATTTTCTCGCGTAACTGTTTCATCACGTCGAGCGCTCGGGCAGGATCTTGTAGCGTGTGTTGATACAGATCGGCCAGCCGGCCGGCGGCCAGTGCGACCGAATCTTCGCCTTTCGCTTTCGTGAGGGCCGCCTGCAGTTCCATCTCGGTGGTCTGGTTGTCCTGCAGATACTTTAGCGCAATGTCCGCAATGCGCAGGTGCGGATACATGTCGTCCGGATGACGGACGATGACCTTGCGGTACTCCTCAATCGCCTCGGAATACCTGCCGGTGTTCACCCGCGCCTCGGCAATGCTATATTCGGGGGTGATTTGCGTGCTGTCATCAGAAGGTCCGTAGAAGGAGAAAAGATTCTCGCTGATTTTCCGGAGTAACGGGAAACCGACGATGAGAAACGCCACAATTCCAAGGCCGGCAACAATTCCCACTGTGATAAATGCCGAGCCCGCGCCACCTACGAAATCCATGACGACAATGTAGCAGTCTACGGCAATCGAAACAACCGCCGGGCATTTCCGGTCGTGGCCCGGGCAATCTCTTCCACCGAGACGCCCTTTACCTGCGCCAACACTTCCGCGATCAGCGGCACATAGGACGACTCGTTGCGTTTCCCACGGTGAGGCACCGGCGCCAGGTATGGCGCGTCGGTCTCGAGCATCACGTAATCGAGCGCCACTTTCCCGGCCACATCGCGCAACGCCGTCGCGTTCTTGAAGGTCAGGATGCCCGTGTAGCTGATGAGCAGGCCCAGCTCGATGCAATCGAATGCGAACTTCTCATCTCCCGAGAAACAATGCATCACGCCCCACGGCCGCCATTCTTTCGGCAGGCTCTCCGCGTGGGCGCCAAGGATTTCCAGAATGTCCACTTCGGCGGCGCGATTGTGGATCACTACCGGCAGTTTGCGTTCCTTCGCCAATTCGAGCTGTGCCCAGAACAAATCTTTTTGCTGTTGCCGCAACGCCGCATCGTCCTTCGCCTCCCGGTAATAGTCCAAGCCCGTCTCCCCAATCGCCACGACCTTCGGCTCCGCCGCCAGTTGGGCGAGTTCTTTCATGTCACAGAGCGAGACGGTGGGAACCTCACCGGGATGCAGCCCGACCGCGGCATACACGGCCTCGAACTGCCGGGCGATGCCCAGCGTCTTTCGCGCCGCCTCCAAATCCGTGGCAATACTGACAATCTGCGTTACCTTGGCGGCCTGGGCGCGCTCGACCACTTGCGGCAGTTCCTCGGCAAAGTCGGGATAACAGAGATGTGTGTGGCTATCGACAAACATGATGCTTGAAAAGCGTTCGCCCCTTGTTTATCACTCGTGCCGCGGCGAGTTCAACGCGAATCACACGGAGGCGACAATCATGGGCAGACCCGTCACACTTTTTACCGGCCAGTGGGCCGACCTTCCTTTTGAAACTATTTGCCAGAAGGCGAAAAGCTTCGGCTTCGACGGGCTGGAATTGGCCTGTTGGGGCGATCACTTCGATGTGCGGCAGGGCGCCAAATCGAAGGCGTATTGTGACACGCGCCATGAAATCCTTGCGCGGCATGGATTGAAGACCTGGGCAATCAGCAATCATCTGGCCGGCCAGGCCGTCTGCGACAACATCGACGAGCGCCACAAGTCCATCCTGCCGCCGCACGTCTGGGGGAACGGGAAGCCCGCTGATGTTCGGAAACGCGCCGCCGAGGAGATGATGCGCACCGCACAGGCCGCGAAGAACCTCGGCGTCAAGGTCGTCAACGGTTTCACCGGAAGTTCCATCTGGCACCTGCTCTACTCGTTCCCGCCCGTTTCGTCGGCGATGATCGACGACGGCTTCGCCTTCTTCGCGAAGATGTGGAACCCGATCCTCGACGAGTTTAAGAAGTGTGGCGTGCGGTTCGCCCTCGAAGTGCATCCGACCGAGATCGCCTTCGACACCATGACCACGCTACGAGCAGTGGCCGCGCTGCAAGGCCACAGGTCATTTGGAATCAACTACGATCCCTCACACCTCGGTTATCAGCACGTCGATTACGTAAAATTCCTTCGCATACTCGCGCCGCGTATTTTTCATGTTCACATGAAAGACGTCTGGTGGGGACACGGCGACGGCATGGTTGGTGTATTCGGTGGGCACACAAATTTCGGCAATCCTAGCCGCTACTGGGACTTCCGTTCGCTCGGCCATGGCGACATCAACTTCGAGGAGATCATCGTCGCGCTCAACGACATCGGCTATCAGGGCCCACTCTCCGTCGAATGGGAAGACAGCCGCATGGACCGCGAGCACGGCGCGAACGAAGCCTGCGCCTTCGTGAAGAAACTCGATTTCAAGGCCAGCGCCCGCGCGTTCGATGCTGCGTTTGAGAAGTCGCGCGGCTAGAACTGCACCTTCACTGGCTCGCGGGCGACGGCGTCGGGGACCCCGAAGTATTCGTGAGCTTGGAAACTGAACAGGTTGGCGACGGCGCTGGCGGGAAACACTTGTAGCGCGGTGTTCAAGGTCAGGACGGCGTCGTTGTAATGCGAACGACACTCCGCGATGAAGCCCTCCGTGTTGGTCAGCTCCTGTTGAAGAGCAGTGAAATTCTGGTTGGCTTTGAGTTCGGGATAAGCCTCGGCGACGGCGAAGACGGATTTAAGGGCACCCGTGAGGGCGTTCTCGGCGCCCGCTTTGGCGTCCGGGGTAGTGGCATTCATCGCGGTATTGCGCGCCTGAGTCACCTTCTCGAACGTCTCCCGTTCGTGCGTGGCGTAACCCTTGACGGTCTCGACGAGATTGGGGATCAAATCGTAGCGGCGTCGCAGTTGCACATCGGTCTGCGCCCAGGCGCTATCGACGAGGTTGCGAAGCGTGACCAGGTTATTGTAAACACTCACCACCCAGAGCAGCATGGCGAAAAAGAGTGCAACGACCACCAACAGTCCGAGGATCATCAATATCAGGCCTTTCCCGCTTCCGTGCGCGCCTTGATAGCAAAGACGCGCCGCATTGTCACTTCTTTTCCTGCCGGCCTGCCGGCAACAACCGATCGATCTTCGCCTGCAACGCCTTCGCCTTTGCCTCGTCGCCCAGCGCCCGCGCCAGGTCGCGCGCCCGCTGGAAGAACTCGACCACGTTGTGATGTGTCGGGTAGGCGTCGCCGAGTCGTTCGTAAATGGCCAACGCCTGCGCTGTTTCCTTCCGCGCGACATGAGCCGTTGCCATTTTGACCGCCACCCGGATGTCGCGGTACGGATCGGCGGGCTTTTCGTCAGCCTTGCTGTACGCCTCGATCGCCTCCCGTTCACGGCGCGCTGCGCGCAGCATGTCACCCAGTTTTTCGTAAAGAACGGCGCTGTGCAATTCCCCGGCCTTGCTGCGGCAAAGCTCCTCCGCTTCCGTGGTTCCATCTTGCGCGACCAACAAGTTGACCCTCCGCAAATACGCCCATTCAACCTCCGTCTTGTGGTCAGCCTCCAGCCGCTGGATTTGCTCGTCCAACGAAGCAGCAAAGGGTCGGTACAGTGGATCCCCCTCGAACGTCGTCTGCCAGCTCAAAGCCGGCTCACTGTAGTACGCGGCCTCCAGAAACGGCGCGCCGGCCAGCAGCCGCTGAAAAAACATGTCGATATGGGGCGTGAGCGAAAGGTACGGTTCATACACGTTGCCCATCGTCGCCGCTGCCCCCTTCGCAAGCAGCGGCCCAACCCAAAACGCCGTGCGCGTCCGCACCGCCGCGCCACTGGACGAGTGCAGGTGATACGCGACGGCTCCTGTTTGGAAACGGAAGTCGGGACGGCGGAACGGCCCCACCACACGGTCCGAATACCAGCCGGCGTAAATCGCCGCGTCCGTCATCGGGTAATCCTCCGCAAACGTCTCGGGTTGTTCATCGAGATCACATTCGTAGCCCGACTGTTGAAAGGCGTGCCAGGCGTTGGTGATCCAGGTGTCACCCACGATGTAGCCCGGGTCGTGCGTGCCCTGCGCGTCGAAATACGCGCGCCCGTGCAGTCCGTAATGCTCGGCTGTCTGCGCGTCGTCGATCATTCGCCGTACGGTCTGCGCGTCAGGCCCGTCGAGGCGCCCCACCAGCAGTATCTCCTGGTTCAACGGCGGTCCGAATCGTTCAGAGGCGTTACCAAAGAATGGGTTGCGAAGCGGTCCCCGGATCGGCAGGCCGGTGGTGGGCAGGAGTGCAAGCTCGCTTTCGACGGAAGCTTCGTCCCTCTGTAATCCCTTCTTTGACTTGTCGGAGAAAAGCTCCTGAAGATTCGGGTCTGGAGCGATGCCCAACGGCACGCCGTACATCAACACGAGGTACGAAACTTTTGCGCTGACGGTGGCCAACGAGGGGACCTTGCCGAGCGCCGGGTCCATGACTGTTCGCGACTCTTGCTGGAGCAATCCCCGGTGGGTGAGGAACTGCCAGATCGGGTCGCGAATTTTCTCGTTGAACTGTTTGCGGGAGATCGTGTCCGCAACGGGGATGCCAATCTCGCAAATCTGGTTGGTCGGGACACCGCGTTTGCGGGCGTAGTAATCTGCGAGTGGTTTGCTATCGGGGTCCTCTGCGTTGTAGACAATCACGACGCGTTGCGCCGGATCATCGGCCGACGCTACGCGTGGCAGCCATAGCAGGACTGCCAACGCCGCAAACCAAAGTCGTGCCTTATGCCAGGTAACGCACTTCGCCATCGGCCACCTCGATTTGCATTCCATCGCAGGCCACGCGCACCTGCGGCGGCAGTTCTTTCTCGACCGCTTCGTGCTCGGCCTCGTGGCACAGGTGCGTGAGCAGCGTCAACTTCGCACCCACCTGCCCCGCCACTTCGCGCGCCTGATCGATGGTCAGGTGCGTCGGATGGGGACGGTGCCGCAGGGCGTCGAGCACCAGCACCGTCACGCCACGAATAGCATCGATCACTTCGGGGGACACGACATTGCAGTCCGTGACGTAAGCCACATCGCGTCCAAAGAGGAAACCGTACACCGTCATCTGTCCATGCAACAGCGGCAGTACGCGGAACGTCGTTCCCGCGACCTCGCATTGCTGGGCTGGTTGCATCGTGTGCAATTCAAAACTGGGCAACCCGGGCCATGCGGGTGTTTCCGTGCAGGCGTAGGAGAACATCCGCTGGATCGTCTCAATCGAATGTGGCGATCCGTAGATCGGCATTTTCTGTCCGGAGCGCTGGCAGAATACCCGCAAATCATCCAGCCCGAGGACATGATCGGCGTGAGTGTGCGTCATCAACACCGCGTCGACCCGGCGGATGTTCGCCCGCAACGCCTGCGTGCGAAAATCAGGCGTCGCATCCACGAGCAAACACCGGTCGCCGTTTTCAATGTAAACGGAGGGCCGCAGGCGTTTGTTGCGGGGATTGTCGGAGCGGCATACGGTGCAGTCACACCCAATCATCGGGATGCCATGACTCGTGCCCGTGCCCAGAAACGTGACGCGCATGCATCCATCATCCGTGAGCCTCGCGCCGTGGTCAAGTCCACGGCTCAGTGGATGGAGAAATTGCGGACGCGCCAGCGGTTCGCCGGCTGCCAGCCGCCGAGTTGAACCTGAAAGGAGCGGGGCACCGTGACTGTGTCCGGAATGCTGGAATCAACACCGTTGACGTTGATGTTCAGTTTACCGGCGGCAAGCACATTGATCTTCACGTGATATACTTTCCCGGCTTCCACCTTGAACGGCGGCCCGGTCCAGACAGGAAAACCTCGCGTTCCCTCCTGCCGGTCAATTTCCAAGCGATCGGCCGACCCATAATCTCCCGTGTTGCTGTAGATAATCCGGAACTTGGTCAACTGGCGAGGGATGACATCCAGAGGTTGTCCCGTCGGCAGGAAGTAAAGGTCGAAGCTGCCGTCACTGGCCGTGCGGCTCTCGAGCATTACGTCACATTCAATCGTCACGGGTGCAGCGTAGGCACGTTGCGTTCGCACATCCTGCCCGTGCAACAGCACGTCGCCCTGTCCCATCACAGCCGGCTCACCTCTTGGGCCATGCCAGTCCGAGTCCTTCGGGAATGGCAATCTGTCCCATGCGATTGGACGCGGCCCGGTGGCACACCCGATGCCCAACAGCGTGATCACCAGGACACCCAGAAGCGTTGCCTGTGTACGGTACATGGCCGGAGAGTACCGCAGGCGCGCCGGTCGCGCAATCTCCTCCGCAAAAAAGAACAGGGGCGCGGGTTGGCCGCGCCCCTGTTGAAACCGCCTGGAATTCTCTAGGCTGTTTCGAATTCCTTTTCCATCTCCGCCATTTCGGGCGAATCTGTCTTGGACTTATTCACGGCCCACGCGATGGCTGCCAGGGCCAAAACCGCGATGACGACCGCGATCCCATAAGAACTCTGCCCCGTGCCTTCCACACCCCCGACGGCGTGGAACTTCAGCACGATGGGCAACAACAGCAGGCTCACCATGTTCATGACCTTGATGAGCGGATTGATGGCCGGGCCGGCCGTGTCCTTCAACGGATCGCCAACCGTGTCGCCGGTGACTGCGGCCTTGTGTCGCTCGGAGCCTTTGCCCGTATTCCTGGCGAGGTCGCGCGGTTCGTCTTCGATCAACTTCTTGGCGTTGTCCCACGCGCCGCCCGCGTTGGCCATGAACACCGCCAGCAATTGTCCAACAAGGATCATACCGGCGAGGAACCCAGCCAGCGCCAGTGGTCCCAGCAGGAAGCCAACCGCCAATGGCGCCATGATTGCCAACAGGCCGGGCCCAATCAGTTCTTTCTGCGCCGCACTCGTGCAAATCCCGACCACACGCGCGTAATCGGGCGTCTTTGTTCCGGCCCAGATTTCCTTGTCGCGGAATTGCAAGCGGCACTCTTTGACAATCAGGAATGCCGCGCGACCGACGGCGCGAATCGTCATCGAGCTGAACAGGAACGGCACGGCACCACCGATGAGCAGCCCGATGAATAACGTGGGGTTGGCAACGGTGAGCATGCCGGCCACGTTGTTGTACTGCGCGGTGGTCATTTCGCTGATTTTTTCCTCACTGCCCATCGCCATGACGGCAATGAAACTGGCGAAGAGCGACACTGCCGCGATCACCGCCGAGCCGATGGCGATGCCCTTGGTTTCCGCCTTGGTGGTATTGCCGACGGAATCGAGGTCAGCCAGAATCTGCCGGGCCTTCTTGTATTTCTCCTCGCCCATCTCGGCCTTGTCATAACCCATTTCACCGATGCCGTTGGCGTTGTCGGCCACGGGGCCAAACACGTCCATCGAGATCGTGTTACCGGTGAGCGTCAACATGCCGATGCCGCACATGGCGACACCGTAGGCCACAAAGATCGGCGAGGTGCCGGAATAAATCGTCACCGACGCGCCAACGGCAATCGCGATGATGATGACCGCCCACACGGTGGATTCATAACCAACCGCAAACCCCTGGATGATGTTGGTCGCGTGACCTGTCTGGCAGGCTTTGGCCATGGACTTGACGGGGGCGTGCGTCGTGTGGGTGAAGTAGCTGGTGCACTTGTTCAGCGCCACTGCCAGAAATACGCCGATCAAGCACGTCCACGCGGGACGCAAATCCAGGCTGGCCTGCCCAAGGTTTGCCCACACCGGCAACTTGCTTAGGTCAGCCAATCCGTTCGTTATTGGATATCCGGCGAGCGCTTGATGGTATTGCATGAAATATCCAGCGTCGAACTTCAGATAGAACAATCCGACCAGGAAGAAGCCCACGACGCTGATCACCGAACCGATCAGGAAGCCGCGGTGCACCGAATCCAGCGCCGCATCACCCGAGTCGCCTTCCTTCGAGCGCACGCTGTAGGTGCTGATAATCGAGCCGATGACGCCGATGGCGCGCACCAGCAACGGGAAGATAACGCCCTTGTGACCAAATGAGGCGTAGCCGAGAATCATCGCGGCCACAATGGTCACTTCGTAGGACTCGAAAATGTCCGCCGCCATACCGGCGCAATCGCCGACGTTGTCGCCGACA
The DNA here is from genome assembly GCA_035577545.1 of Verrucomicrobiia bacterium. Classification (NCBI taxonomy): domain Bacteria; kingdom Pseudomonadati; phylum Verrucomicrobiota; class Verrucomicrobiia; species Verrucomicrobiia bacterium. The sequence continues at coordinate 156,493 of DATLVI010000034.1, read as the reverse complement.
TTGTCCGCGATGGTCGCCGCGTTGCGCGGGTCATCTTCCGGAATGTCTTTCTCGACCTTGCCGACAAGGTCCGCGCCCACATCGGCCGCCTTGGTATAGATGCCGCCGCCGACACGCATGAACAGCGCGATCAACGTGCCGCCGAAGCCGAAGCCGAGCAGGACTTCATACGCCTTCTCGCCGTAGGCCATGAAAATCAACGTGCCGCCGAGCAGACCGAGGCCGTCCGTCAACATCCCGGTAATCGTGCCGGTGCGATACCCAACCTGCAGCGCCCCGCCGAACGAATTCCGCGCCGCCGCCGCGACGCGCAGATTGCCAAGTGTCGCGAACCGCATCCCGACGAAACCGACGGCGAAGCTGAAGAGCGAGCCCATCAGGAACGCGCCCGCGCGGCCGAAAGCGACCGGGTATTTCGCCTCGCTCGTGCCGGCGAGCGCCGTGAAGAAGAGCGCCACTGTCAAGACACCGATGAGCACGATGATTTTGCTGAACTGCTGCCCGAGGTACGCTTCGGCACCGGCGCGAATCGCCGCCGCCACCTTCTGCATCTTCGGCGTGCCCTGGTCGGCGTTCCTGACCTGGCCAACCAGCAGCATCGCGTAGCCCAAGCCCGCAAACGCCACACAAAGCACGGCCCACAACGCGTACTTTTCCCCGGATGAGTACCGGTCGCTGGTCATGAACGAGAAAAAGTGGAATTGTTCCGGTACTTTGCCAGCCAATTCCGCGACCTTCTCCTGGGCACGCGCCCAATTCGCCGCCAATAGCGTCAAGCCGCACAGGGCCATAGTGACGAATAATTTGAGACGCAGGCTTCCCTTGGTAATCCGCTGCATAGCACGATTCATTGATGCCGTCATAAGCTATTTTTTTCTCCTAAGTACAGGTGAGACGCGCAGAGGCTACAGAACCTCCGCGGCATTGGAAAGAGAAAAATGGGAATTACCCCCAAACGAACGGAAGGCGCTTATTTACCAAGCCAACTCCTTCACTAGCTGCGGTATAGGCGAAGCAGGCTCGACCGCTATTACTTGTATTTTGCGGGGAGAACCTTGCCCTTGCGCGCGCTGAGGTCGGCCAGGTCGAGAATGTGAATTGGACGGCGCGCCCATTCGGGTGTGATGACAAGTTTGGCGCCCTTGGTCAGATGGTCGGCGATATTCTGGTAAAAGCGCCAACCTTCGCTCACAGGATTCCGGAACTTCTGGATCTTCGTTCCCGCCCCGTTCTGGCGGAGGCATTCGTTGAACGTCCAGTCGAGCACGTACGATCCTTCCGTGCCCGTGATTTCGAGGAAACCGGGGCGTGGATTGGAGTTGAGCGTGGAAATCAGCAAGGTCAGCCACTGGCCGTTGCGGAAGCGGACACTGGCGAAGGCTTCGTCCTCGTTGCTGTCCTTCTTCCATTTCGTTCGCGGGGCCCAGTAACCGGTCTTGGCGTAGCCCGCTACCTCAACAATGTCCGAGCGGATGATTTGGAGGCCGTATTCCAACAAGTGCACGCCCCAATCGTAGAGGATGCCGCCCGAAATCGATTTGCTGGTGCGCCACCAATCACTGGGTTTGTTGCGTGACCCCCAACGCGCCTCGACGCGCACGACGTCGCCGACGAGGCCGGACCGGATGTGTTGCACGGCATTCAGGATCGGGCCGTCCCAATGGCGATTGTGATACGTCGAGAGCACGACACCGCTCCTCTTCGCGGCCGCAATCATCGCGTCGCATTCGGCAGTCTTGATCGCCATGGGCTTTTCGCAAACCACATGCCGCCCCGCCTTCAGGGCGAGCAGCGCGAGGGGGGCGTGTGTGTTGTGCGGCGTGATGACGGTGACGAGGTCCACCTTCGACTTCTTGAGCATCGCGGGGAGTGACGGATACGTCTCGATGTTCTGGAAATCCTGTGTGGCGGCGGCGAGACGCGTGGGATCGATCTCAGCCACGGCGGTTGGGGTCATGCCTGCCCGCTGCATTTCCTGCAAATGCACGCGGCCCATGTTAAATGCGCCGCCGTAACCGACGACCCCCACTTTGATGTCACTGGCCCGCTTGTATTTCTTCATCAAGCCTCGCTGCGAGCATGGCAATCTCAAATCCACGGCCTTATGTCAATGAGAGACTGCACCCACATCGGAGGAAAGACGCGCCGGCGCTGGCTTTCCACAAGCTTGGTGCTATTTTAATTCGATGAAGCAGGAGGAATGACAAGATGAGAATTACATCTGTGATGACATTAACGATCCTTGCCGTTGCGCTGTCCATTGGGACGGCTTCGCGCGTGAAGGCTGCCGAGGCCGCGGCGATGACATTCACCGGCCAGGTCCAGGGCGTGGATGTGGCGCAAGGCTACGTGGTCGTCCGCGGCCCAAAGCCGGGAACAGAGAGCGGTAACGCCAGCGGCCAGGTTAGCGTCCTGATATTGGTTGCGAAAATGTTCAAGGTCGATAAAACCGCCACGATCTCGGTCGGCGGCAAGACCAAGACAAACCTCGCTGACGTCAAAAATGGTGATCCGATCCAGGTCAGCTATGTCCAGGCTCCCAACGGGCAGTTTCTCGCCAAGTCCGTGACCGATTCGGCGGGTCCACCCGCCAATCAAACGTCCCAACCGTCCCGTTACTAGACAGACTGGCGGGGAGACCTTCGGTCGAAAACCGTGCGGGGGAGATTGCCGCGAAAACATCGTCGCGGGTTTGCCGCAGACGACAGCGGCGTGTCGTCGGACTCCGCTCCGTCCGACTCGGCTCTCGCACAACCTTATTCTGTTAGGGGCTCTTGGGCAGCTTCAATTTCTCCAAGGCGACGCCTTCGCGCCGCAGGATTGTGGCTTCGACCTTAGGGACGTACATCTGGGTTTCGGCGGGAAGACGCGTCGCAATCTCGTCATAGGTGTGCGCCGCATATTTCGTTAAGAGGCGGCTGACGGTTCCCTCCCCCGCATTGTAAGCGGCGATGGATAAACGCCAGTCGCCAAATTGGCCATACAGGTACTTCAAATATTTCGCCGCAGCGCGTCCATTTTTTTCGGGCTGGCGACGCTGGTCCCAGGGCGACAATGCCAGCCCCAGCGACTTCGCGGTCTCGGGCATTAGCTGAAACAGACCCGCCGCCCCACTTGGACTTCGCGCGAGCGTGTCGAATCCCGATTCCACCTCTGCCAACCAGACCAACTCGGCGGGCACACCTTCCGCCACGAAGATTGGTTTGAGCCGCGCGACGTACACCGGCGCCCCCGGCGGCAAATCCTCCATCTGCATGCGTTCCTGCCAGGCGCGGCGTTCCATGCCCGGTGTGGGATTCGCTAACGGCACCGGCGGAGGGCGTAGCTCCAGGTTTGTCGGCGGAATGGAGATCTTCAGTTGATCGGCGACGGCGAGATAATCGAGCCGCGTGCGCAACCATGCTGCATACGGCTGCGTCTCCGCGTGTTGATCCAGCAGCGGCAACGCGGCGGTTGCCATGTCCCGCAGCGGGGCAAGTTCCAACACGTACTCGCCCTGGAACCGCTTCTGCAGTTCGCGGCACACCGCCTGCAGTTGCGCCTCGTCGAGGTCCGTCAACGCCGGCAACGCGGACAAGTCGAGGTTCGTCAGCACTGATTCGTCGAACTGTCCGAGCGCATCTTCCCACGCCAGCGTAGCGGCGCTGACCTGCTGAGAACCGGACGGAATCAGTCCCATCCCCACCACGAAAACGATTGTGAAAAACTTCAATGTCATCCGAAAGTTCACCACGAATTGCACGAAGTAGACACGAAGAACACGAAGGGGGCAAGAATTGAACAGGAGGGCACGGAGTACACGGAGCCTGCCGGTGACCGCGAAGGGGCTTCTATTTGTGCTTTCATCGTCGTTCGGGCAGGGGTTTAATGGGGTGTTGTCGTTAGGCAAAAGATGAATGTCACAGGGCAAACCCTCATTCTGCGATTCATTGCCATTGCCTTTTACCTTGCGGCTTGGTTCGCATTCGCTCGCACCCTGCCTGGTGGCATCGTGCTTTTTGGGGTCGGCGTGGTCTTCTCAATCTTGGCGCGGAGACGTAGACGACGAAGTGAATCACGACTCAACGAGCAGCAGAAGAAGAAGATGTTCATCGTAATTCTTGGCGCGTCCATTGTGGGCTATGTGGGCACCCCCGTCGTCCTTTACTGGTATGACCCAAGGACAGATATTCGGATGCTGATGCTGATTTCTGCGGTTCTATTCGCACTGACGATCGGCTACTATTACTGGTGGGTATTCAAGAAAGGAGCCAGCTAGCCGCTGAAGACGATATGCAAATTGGTTCTCAGGAACTTTTTCTTTGGGCGCTGCTCGTGTTGAGCGGAGTACAGTTCCTCTTCCCCGATTTGTTTTGGTCCTGGAGTGAAGGCTGGAAAGTTCAAGGTGACAGCGAGCCGTCTGACTCGTGGCTTTTCATGACGCGCTTCGGTAGCTTTATCGGCGTCATCATCATCGGCTACATGCTTTATAAGGTCAGACATCCCAGCTTTTAGATTTTTCGGTGGGAGATTTGCCCGACGATGAACTGGAACAGGATTCTTTCGGGGTTGGTGGCGGTGACTACCACGAATTGCACGAAGCAGACACGAAGGGCACGAAGCGGAGGCAGGAATTCAACAGGAGGGCGCGGAGTACACGGAGGGGGCAGCGATCTTCGCCATTTTCCACCTCGCCTGCATCTGGTTTGCGGATGAGATGGGCGGTTACATTGGGCCGACATCGAGTGGGTACATTACCAATACAACACCCGGTATGCTGGTTTGCATCGGAGGCTGGCTGTTACTACTCATGCCGGTTCTCGTTGGGATTGGGTGGGCGATTTGGGGGTGACTCCGATTACCTGCTATGATAACGGAAAACGAACTGACCTTTTTCGCCATGAGACGAGCCTCCCCAAGCGACGTGCCGCAACTGGTTGCGATGATGGATGAGTTCCACGCTGAGTTTGGTTATCCGCTGAATCATCAGCATGCTACCGAGGCGTTCGCGACGCTGCTGGCCGACGACCGACTCGGCTGCGTGTGGTTCATTCAGGCAGACGGCCAGGATGTCGGCTACGTGGTTCTGACGCTGTGCTACAGCATGGAGTGCGGAGGCGCCATCGCAATCGTGGACGACCTTTTTATTCGGTTACCGTTTCGTCGGGCCGGTCTTGCCACGGCGGCGCTAGCAGAGGTTCGCGCGTTCTGCGTCCGGGGCGGTGTTCGTGCCATCCATGTCGAGACCGGCCGAGACAATGCCGCGGCATTGTCCGTGTACCGGCAAGCCGGGTTCAGGGACGACGACCGCCAGCATCTGACACTTCGATTAGCCAACCTGACGCACGAAGGTTGAGCGAGAGAGTGTGACCGTGGCTGTTGTTGCTCATGCCGGTTCTCTTTGCGATTGGGTATGCGATTTGGGGTTGAGCGAATTGTTTACGGCGAGTTTGGATGTGAGCCCAGATTTCTTGGGAATAAGGGCTCCACTATGCACTTATTCATCCCTGACCCCTTTACGTTTTTTAGGTTGGCTTCTTCCCAATGAAAATTAGCAGGGTCTAGTCCAAATTGTTGAATGAACGTAGAAAGCTGGTTCTTTTGCGATTTTAATAGCTCGGTTCGCACGGTCTTGAATCTATCAAGACAGTCGCACCATTTCAATCAACGGATGATTTGCCGAGAGGAAGCGCGTGAGGATGTCACATGTCCGGAGTTGAGCCCTTGGGCATCCAAACGCGTCTACGCGAAAAACTGCGCGACCAATATAAGACTCTTTTTGATCCGCTCAACCGAAGGATTGTTTTTCGCGGCCAGTCTGTCCGGCCTCCCCTTAAGAGCGTCCCACAGTGAGCTATCAAATTCAGTTACTGTCCATATGCTTTCTTTGATCGAGATAGAGAGGAATCCCAGACAGTCGAAGGCTATTAGCCATCCATAGGCGTAATCAATATCGAACGCCAGATCCTTGTGCGAAACTTTCGAGGCAATATCCTTGAGCGTAAACGATTTTTTTGAGTGGAACGAAGTATGGGCAACAGCTAGTGCTACGAACCCGAGATTTGATGTGTACTGTGCTAATCGCTCAATCATTTTTGCTCGATCCTGCGGCATCTTCTCTGGCGGAGCCCCCTCAGCGAATTTGTTGGAATATGACTCGACCATCACACGTGTGGCCTCGACTTTCGACCCCATTTCCTGAAGCAAGCTCGGAACGTTTCCCACTTTCTTTTCTAATTCCGCAGTGGAATGGATCAGCATGCCCGACGCGTCACCGATTTCTTTCGACGCGCGTTCCAGCATTCCTGCCTGGCGGGAATGAGTGGCGTTGGAAAAAAAGGCGTACACAATCGCTAGAAGTGATAACACAAGGGAAGTCAACGTAAGCGCGAACGTCAAATAGTTAACTAACTCCTGTATGGCGCCCCACTTGATTGTAAGCACCAGAATGTCAACAGCCAGTAGAATTCCGATGATGTATGCGAAATGGATCTTTGAAGTGTCATTCATAGTAACTCCGCGCGATTGTTAAAAGACCTTTATGATACCGCCTACAATTCAGCAGTCCAGTTTCAAATCTGAGCAACTTCTGCGAAGTCCTTGACCGGGCCGGCTCTGAAAATAAGGCCTTGAGTCAGGCCTATATATTGCGCATTTAACTGGTGTGCCAAAACGCTGCTCGCGAGGGCGCCCGCGATTATTATGTGAGTGGCATGTGTGGCCGCTACACCCTAACTGCGGATTTGAAGAAGGTGGCTGACCGGTTCGGCGCGCCAATGCCGACGGAGGATTGGGCGACGTGTTTGCCGCCCAAGTACAACATCGCCCCGACACAGGCTGTGATTGTCGTGGGTGATGACGGGAAGCGATATTTGAAGCCGATGCAATGGGGGCTGATTCCGTCCTGGGCGAAGGACGCCAGTATTGGCAATCGGATGATCAACGCGCGAGTTGAAACCCTGGCGGAAAAGCCGGCTTTTCGGGCAGCGCTGAAGAAACGGCGGTGCATCATTCCGGCGGACGGGTTTTATGAATGGCCCACTATCGCCAAGCTCAGACAACACCCCCGTCCGAGTGGGTTACTGACTATGGCCTTTCCAATGACGGCAGATAAGATCGCCGGGAAGATGAAACAGCCCGTGCGGATCGTGTTGAAGAGCCGGGAGCCGTTTGGGTTTGCCGGCCTTTGGGAGCATTGGAAGTCGCCCGACGGCGAAGAAATCCTGTCTTGCACCATCATCACGACCGAAGCGAATGAGTTGTTGAAAGCGCTGCATGAGCGGATGCCGGTCATCCTGACACGGGACGATGAGGCGGCGTGGTTGGACCCGAAAACTCAGGACCCGGAGAAGCTATTGCCGCTGTTGAAGCAGTATCCGGCGGAGGAGTTGGAGTTTTACCCGGTGTCGCGGGACGTGAATTCGCCGGTGGTTGACAAGGCGAGTAACATCGAAGCCATAACGGAGGGTGCATCATGTTGAAGTGGGGACAAACTTTTCAAGTGAACCTGCCAAAGCGGTTCGAGGCCTGGCTGGAGGATTTGCGGGACCGACACCCGCAGTACAGCAACGAGGAGATCCTGTTCGCGGCGCTGGCTTGTGGGTTGGACTGGTTGCGGCGGGACGAAAAGCTGGCGATGAAGTTGAGGCGGTGGTATCCGCCGGAGACGCCGAAGGAGCAATTTACACGTGTGGCGGTCAAGATCCTGAGTGGAAGGATCTGCGGATACACACCGAGACCGCGGCCACGGTTGTATCGGGGGATTTATTTCGGTGACGGTCTGGGGCCGTGGTGAGCTTCTTCCGGATGAACTGGCCCAAGCCCCGCAATCCTGTGGAATCCCGTCGCATGACGGGACTCAGCATGACAGAGTGAGGAATCGAGGCATCCGCCCCTTTATCCCCGCCGCGTGAGGGCACGCGGCCTACAACTTCAGGGGGGATTCCGCCCAAACAAACGGGCGGGACGCCCGTTCTACGGTTGAGCGGTGGTTTCGTGTCTCGCCGATTCTGCTTGGTGATCGCGGATCGAACACAGAATGCGCTGCTCCTTGGCTTTGCGGTCGGTTTTCGGCCATTGGCCACGGGCTTCGACTTCGCGGAGCGCAGCCATCAAGGTCTCGACGCGCTCGTCAGGCGTCTTGCGGAGGTTCCGCCGAATGGTTTCGTCGAGGTGCAGGTTCATTGGAGGAATTGTAACAGGTTGGGTGCGAATACACAACCATCCTCCGGCAGTCAGCGCCCGCGGTTGCAACGGCCCGCGCTTAGCAAGCACGGCTACAACGGAAGGCGCGAGAAGTACCCACTTCCTGTCCCTCCGATTCGCCGCCGCTCTTCGAGCTTCCGCCGCCGCGCTACGCGCTATGGCGGACGAGATGGAGGAGCCTACTTCGCCAAGACTACGAAGGACGGACTCGTCCGACTCGGGAGGGGCATCTGTCCGCATATCGTAAAACGATATATTTTGCTGGACAGGGTAGTTTGGGAGGGGTATGGTGAGAAACCATGCGGACATTTTGGATTTTCGATTGCCGATTTCGGATTGGCAATGGGGAAAGGGCGTGGTGGAAATGATCCGGGAGACCGATCGGTCGATTAACGTGCGCGGTCAGGAGATCGGCGCACAACGGCGCGATCAACCCGCGCAGAGCGAAACGGCGCTTCACAGAAGCGCCGCTACAACTGGCGAGGCAGGGGTTTTGAAAAATACGCAAACTGCGAAACGAACTCCCCCCTTATCTATTGGAACCGGAATACATTACGCGGATGGGTCTAGAACGGATGAACGTTCAACGCTCAAAGGATGGACAGATCTGGTTTGGGAGATTGATCGGTGAGACCAAGGCGGGAATTATCTGCTCGTGCCGCTCTGCGAGTGAGAGACCCTTCGACTTCGCTCAGGGTGACAGCCGGGGAGACGCGAGCGAAAGAAATGTGCCGTTCTACCAAACGAACCCACCGTTTTTTGGCGAAGTTTTTTATGGATGTGCCTATGAATGCATTGGTTGCATTTGAAAGTTACGAGAGAAATCGGTGGGTTCGTTTTGGAAAACGAACCCACCGGTTCGCCTTCGCTAAGGCTACGGCGCGACTCGGATGGCGATTTTGGTGGGGTTCGGTTGCCGCGACAACTACTTCGCGGCATCTCGTCCGACTCGGTTTGGAAAACGAACCCACCGGTGAGGGGTTTAGGGTCAGTTTAGAGTGATTGTTCTTTGAAATATGGGTTCTTTTAGGGGAAACGAAGCCGCTGAGGGGTTGTGAATCCCCCGCCCCGAAAGGAATTCGGGGCGGGCGGGCAGATTCGTGGCTTGCGTTCGCCGCGGAAATGTGGTCTATTAAGGGTCCCGACGGATCCGGCTGCTTGGGCGGCCAAGGAAAGCGATAGTACATATATTATGATGGACCAACTAGTTGATGTCGAAGGTGTCGTGACGAAAGTCCTGCCCGGCACGATGTTTCATGTCGAGCTGCAGAACAAACGTCAAGTGTTGGCCCATATCTCGGGCAAGATGCGCAAACGGTTCATCCGCCTGTCCATCGGCGATCGCGTGAAGATGGAAATGACGCCGTACGACCTCGGCAAAGCCCGCATTGTTTACCGCCTCAGTTAGGCCCGCAGCGCTGTTGTGATCTCCAAGCGCGTCATTGTCGGGCTGATTATCGAGCAGCTTACCGAGCAACTCACCACCCTCGCGGGAGCTTCGCGGGCGATGCATGCCGATGCGTCCGACGAACAGAGCAAGCCCGAGGACAAGTACGATACGCGCGGGCTTGAGACGGCGTACCTCGCCAGTTCGCAAGCCCGTATGGCCACCGAAACCGAACAGGCGCTGGCGGTTTACCAGGCGCTCGAACTGAAAAAGTTTCTGGAAAAGACCCCCATCGATGTGACGGCCCTGGTGGAGTTGGAATTCGACGGAACGCGCAGCCTGCACTTCCTCGGCCCGAAAGGCGGCGGGATGGAGATCCGTCACAAAGGGACGGAGATCCTCGTCATCACCCCCGAGTCCCCTCTTGGCCAGCAGTTACTCGGGAAGAAAACGGGCGACTCGATCAAGTTTCAGACGCGCGGACCGGCGCAGGAATTCCGCATTGCGTCGGTCCGCTGAGCGTCTGTCACGTTTAGAATTTCACGGCGAGTACCACACTGTGTTCGTGCTTGAAGAGCGGCGTGGATTCGTGGAGTTCCTTGCTGGTGAGATTGAAGACCTTGATCACCTTCTCGTCATCGGTCACGACGACGGCATCGGCGCCATGCTGTTTGGCCTGGTTGGCGACGTTGCGCATCCGGTGTTTTTCCGAGCCGAGTCCTTCGTCGAAGGCCTTGCCGACGACTTCGACACCTTCATCGCGTTTGTCGGTAATGCGGCCGAGCACCTTGTAGCTTTTGTCCGGCAGGCCGACGTAGATGGGGATCGAGTAGTCCTTGTTGATCTCCGCGTTGGTGCCGGTCGGCCAACTTTGCGAGCCGTCGTACGCCGTGAAGGCGGTGTCGCCTACTTTCGTCTCTTCCTTGTCCTTGGCGGCGGCGTTCAGCGAACAAGCGACGCAGAGGCTTAATACAACCGGGAATGTCACCGATAGCCATTTCATTGTGTGTCTCCTTTCCAACTGTAAAATATAGGCCTTTCTCATTCACCTTGCAACCGTTGCTCTATATTCGTCACGGTGTGAGCCCCCGGGCTTTCGCACTCGACAAGGTTTGCACCCGCGCTACAATGACCCGGCTGGGAAGGGCACACCGATGAGCGAGCCGGCGCAAAGCGCAAAGACTATCCCGGACCCGATTGGCTATGCGCCCGATGAACCGATCTTTGATGGTTCACCTGTCGGGATTCAACTGCACACGGACTTCGGCAACTACGAGTTGCTCGAGGAGTTGGGCCGCGGCGCGATGGGCGTCGTCTACAAGGCCCGTCAACGAGACCTCGATCGTTTGGTCGCTATCAAAGTCATCCTTGCCGGCCGGCTGGCCACGCCGCAGCAAGTGCAACGTTTCCGCGACGAGGCGCGGGCCGCCGCCAAACTACAGCACGCCAACGTCGTTCGCGTCTACGACGCGGGGGAGGTGCGCGGGAACCATTTCTTCGCGATGGAATACATTGTGGGGCGGAGTTTGGCGGACGTGATGCAAACCCGTCGGTTGACGTTTGAGGAGATCGCCGAACTGATCAGCGCCGTCGCGCGCGCCATCGACCACCTCCATTCGCAGGGCATCCTGCACCGGGACCTGAAACCTTCCAACATCATCATCGATGAGCAAGAGCGGCCATTCGTGACGGACTTCGGGTTGGCGATGTTGCTGGATCGCAATGACAAGTCCGGCATGCCCTTGACGGTTGCGGGCACGCCCAATTATATGGCGCCAGAGCAGGCGGCTGGCACGCTCGTCAGCCCGCGCACGGATGTTTTCGGCCTCGGCGCGGTGCTCTACCACCTCATGGCGAACCGTCCGCCCTTTGAGGCGGCCTCCACGGTGGACACGCTGGTGCAGGTCATGGAAGGCGAGCCGCCGCGACCACGCCAACTCAATGCGCAGATCCCGGCGGAGCTGGAAACGATTTGCCTCCGCTGCCTCGAGAAACGGCCGGAGCAACGCTACGCGTCCGCCGCCGCCCTGGCCGATGATTTGGACCGGTTTCTGCGCGGTGAAGCAGTCGAGTCACGGCCTTTGGGATTGGTACATCAGCTGCAAAGCTGGGCGCGTCGTCAACCGGCCCTCGTGGCGCGTCTCAGCGGACTGGCGGCCTGCGCTGTGATCGCCCAGATCAACTACCATGTGTTCCATGACGAGCTGCTGCCGCAACAAAAAAATGTTTTAATCACCCTGGCTGTATGGGGCGTCGTATCGATCTTCTGCCAATGGTTGCTCGAGAAGGAGCGCTGGAACCATTACGCGCGCCTGATGTGGGCAGCCGCCGACGTGCTGCTGATGACGACGTTGATCCGTATCCTGGGCGCGGCCAACAGCGCGCTGGTCGCCGGCTACGCGCTGGCGATTACCGGCGCGGGACTCTGGCTTCGTGAACAGATCGTCTGGTTGGTCACTCTCACTTCCGTGGTCGGCTACGCGGTGCTGGTGGCGGATGGCTACCTTCATTACCAGGTCATGCCTCCGCCTCACTGGCACTTCGTTTTCTTAACGTTGCTCGTCGTCCTCGGCTGGGTCGTCGCCTACCAAGTCCGTCGCATCCGCAAACTCAGCCGTCACTATAGACACTAAGCTTAGCGCACCGACTTCTCCAGACACGCGCTGCTTGGGGCTTGAAGCCGGGAGGAAATTCCTGTATTCATCAAGTCCAACAGCAACCGATATCCGATTGTCAAAGGAGGACAAAATGAAGGGACATCTGGCTCGCGTTATATTGTGCGCCGCATTGCTGACCCCGGCCGTCGCGCCAGGGTTGGCGGCTGCTGCGGACAAACAGCCCAACCAGTTCAACCAGGACATGAAGCACGATCTGAAGTACCACGGATCGATCACGGCCATCGACACCACCGCCGGCACGGTGACCGTCAAGAGCAAGGAAAAGGGGGCGTTGACCATGACCGTTACCAAGGACAGCCTGCTTTTCGTCAAACATAAGAAAGGCCCGGCGGCGCTGGGCGATTTCAAGGTTGGCGAAGAAGTGCATGTGCTGTATGCCCAGTCCGGCGGGACCGTTCTGGCCCACAGCATGTGGCATCCGGGCGCCAATCCCAGCGAGAAACAGCGCGAGATCGAAAACAAGACTCCGTAATCCAACTGCGTAGCTACACCCGTTCGCAGGCTCTGTCGCCGTCGGCCGAAAAATCGGCGGCGGCAACGAGAGCCGTGTTGCAATCGCAAACTGACTCCGTCGGTTCGCACTTGCACATGCCTCTGCCACGCTGCTATGACTGACCCGCTATGGGCGCACAATGGAAACAAAAGGGCCGTGAAGCGAGCGCGTTGAAGCGTGGGCAAGTATTCGGCAAACTCGCCAAGGAAATCGTTGTCGCTGCCAAGGCGGGCGGCGCCGATCCCGACCTGAACGCGCGGTTGTTCGCCGCGATCGAGGCCGCGAAGAAACATTCCGTGCCCCGCGATACGATTGAGCGGGCTGTGAAAAAGGGCGCGGGACTCACGGGCGAGCAGGTCAACTATGAACTCGTGACTTACGAAGGCTTCGCACCACACAAAGTCCCGGTCATCGTCGAGTGTCTCACCGACAATCGCAGCCGCACGGCGCCCGAGATTCGCGTGCTCTTCAAGGCCGGCCAACTCGGCGCCATTGGCAGCGTCGCCTGGATGTTCAACCACGTCGGCGTCGTCGAAGCTCATCACACCAATGCCGCGCAGGACCTCGAGACCGTCGCCATCGAAGCGGGCGCCCAAAACGTCGAACCGGAAACCCATGATGTGCCGGCCGGCCACGTCGGCGCGCGCTTTTTTTGCGATCCCGCCGATCTGGATACCGTGAGCAAGTTTTTGTCGAACGCCGGCTGGATCGTCACGGCTTCCGAGATGAGTTACGTCGCCAAGAACACTGTTGACGTGCCCGAAGCGCAGCGCCCCGAGGTCATCGCGTTCCTTACCGCCATTGACGAACACGACGACGTCCATCGCGTCTACACCGCGATGAAGTGATGGCCGTTCGAGAGCGAACGGCGTCAATGTGATGGCCAAAAACCATCGTACAGCAGCTTCAGCGTGAGGGCGACGACCACTATTAGGAATACCGGGCGAATGAATCTTGCTCCTCGTTGGATGACTTCGCGGGCGCCAAAACGCGCGCCAATGAGTTGTCCCGCCGCCATGACCACGCCATAGTCGTAGTGGACGCGTCGACCGATGATAAAAACGATCAGTGAGAACAGGTTACTGGTAAAATTCATCGCCTTGGTGTAACCCGTCGCCTTCGTCATGTTGAATCCCAGAAAGAACATGAACACCACCGCCCAGAATGATCCGGTGCCTGGCCCGAAGAACCCGTCGTAAAACCCCAAACCCAGCCCAAAAATTGGATAGAACATTCCGGCCTTGATCCGCGGCTGTATTTCTTTGGATCCGATTCCCGGTCTCACGATCAAATAGATGATAATCCCCACGAGCAGGATCGGAATCAATTGCTTCAGGAACGCCGGGTCAACCCGCAACACCGCCAGCGCCCCCAACGAAGTCCCAACTAAGGTGAATAAGATCCCCGACCAACATTCCTGAAGATTGACCACGCCGGCGCGGGCATAGTGAAACGTTGCACTGCCCGAGCCGAAGGATGACTGGAATTTATTCGTTCCCAAGGCGTCCTTCGGCGGCAACCCAAGACTTAGCAGCATGGGCAATGTGATCAGCCCTCCGCCACCCGCAACTGTGTCCACGAACCCCGCCGCCAAGCCGGTTCCAAACAGGATGGCATACTGCCCGAGGGAATCCATGGCGGCGAAGTCTACTCTCTCCGCACTGCCTTCTTCAACATGGCTGGAGACGTATCGAAGAAACTCGCTGGGACTATGGGTCTGGCGCAATGTTTTAGGTTGCTTTTTGCAGGCACCTTCCCTACTCTGCCGCCTTCGGAAGCCCCTTGTGACCGCGTGCAGCCATCGCGGGATCCGTAACGGCGCGGGCTTGTTAGCCTGCGCCATTGTCGCGTTTTTTTCTGCCTCCACCACAACGGCTTCGACAAACGTCGCCGGAACCGTCATCGCGCCCTCGCACAATGATAAATCGGGTCTGGCGGGCTTTGCTCTCCAGATGGTCAGCCAGATTCAGTCCCAACAGCAAGAGACCTTGCAAGCGGTCCAGGATTCCCAACGGCAAAACGCGGAAACCATCCGCTTTCTCGTCACCCGGCTCAAAATTGCGATCGCGGTTGGAATGCTTCTGGCGGCCGGCATAGTAGCCGTGCTGCTTTACGTGCGAGCCGCTTTGCGATCGATCCAGCGTCGGCTGCGACCGATTCCGATGCCGTCTCCCACCGGCGGAATCACCCAGCGCCTCGCGTCGTTGCTGGAGACCGGTGAACACCTGCTCGACGTGAAACAACCGGGTAGCGCCCTCGTCTGCTTCGAGGAAGTGCTCGCCCTTGATGCTCACCATGCCAGGGCCCACGTAAAAAAGGCCGCGGCCCTCGAACAACTCGGCCGTCTGGACGAAGCTCTCGCCTGTTATGACCATGCCATCGCGCTGGACGATTCCCTCGCCGATGCCTACGTCGGCAAGGGAGCCATCTATAACCGGCTCGAGCGTTATCGCGAGGCGCTCGAATGCTACGAACACGCCGCCCATCTCCAGCCCACAATTAACATTTCCCAATTTCACTCTGTCCACTGAGCCGACGCCCCGGCGGGATCCTTACAGCGTGGGCGGCACGAACGTGCCGGGCCTTTGCACAAACCAGGTCCGCACATCGGTCACGTAATCGTTGCCCAGCGCGATCCCGATCTGAACCTGGCCGCTGATGGGTGTGGGAAAGTCAAAGCCCTTGGCGGAGATTTTAAATGTACCCGCCACTCCATTGAACTGCGCCGAGACACTCACGTTGCTGGACACCACGGAATTCGCGTTACTGGTCACCATCGAAATCACATGCTCCTTCGCGTTCACCGTGCCGTTATGAAATTTCCAGCCGGTGCTGTCGGGCGACAGCGTCAGCATCAATGGATTCGTCGGATCGCCGAGGGTCAACACCAGTATGTCATTGCTACCGAACGCGTGGTCGGACTCACCGATAAACGCGAATGTGCCGTGTACGTTCAAACTGTCGCCGGCCGTCTTGCCACCATCTTTCGCCACGCCCATCAACGATGTAATCGCCATCGTCGGCGATGCGCTCCGCGGCACAAATGTCAGCGAAAAAACCTGGGTGTCCACATCAGGATTCTGGGGGTTAAAGCCGTGCGCGCGATCCTGAACGCCGATGACCAGGTCGACCGCGCCAGTGAGTGTCACATCGGGCCGAAACCACATCCGGGTCATGCTCTGAGTGTGGTTCCTGCCCAGCGTCCCTTTCGTGTCCGGAATAATCGTGGCTACGATGTTCGTTAGCGGCTGCGATTCGAAGATGTTCCCCGACGATATGAATGAATCCGCATAGCCGTCCGCGATGAACATGGGATCGCCGTCGATGTCCGTGCTCGTAACAATGAACGTCGCGGCCGTGTTCTGCGTGACGACAATGCTGCTGGGAATCGGCCCGAGAAACGGCGGCGAATTGTTCGCGTCGGCGATGACCTTGACCCCCAGCATCTGCGTCGTGAATTGATGTTCGGCGTTCGTCGCGCTCACCGTCACCGTCACTACGCCCGTAAACTTCGGTGCCGCCGTCAGGCGCAGCACACCGTCCTGCGAGTTGTTGATGATCGTCGCGCTATTGATGACCACGTCCGTCAACGGCCGGTCATTGTTCCCCGTGTCAACCGGCGTCGACGTGATGTCCGAAAGCACATCAAAGCCGCTCGTCAGTTGGCCAAAGATCGGCTGGTGGAAGTTCAGAAACTCGGGCGACGTGTTGTTCGGATTGTCGATCGAAAGACCCGTATCGGTGATGAAAAACTGCGAGTTATTGGAATCATGGAAACTGGCGCCTAAGTTGGCCATGGCCAACTGGCCGAACCCGTCATAGGTCAGTGTCGCGACAAACTCATCATCGAGAGTCTGGTCCGATTCGAAATTGGCATTGGTCGTCGCGCCGCCCGCCTGAGCCACGAAGCCCTGGATCACGCGATGAAAGATCAGGCCGTTGTAGAAATTGCTGTTCACCAGGTCGATGATGCGCCCCGTCGTCTTTGGGGTGAGATCCGCAAAAAGCTGCAGCCGCAGGTCGCCCGTGAACGGGTCACCGTTGCCGTCCACACCACTCACGTTCAAGACCAGGCTGGGATTGCTACTCGGCGCGATCGCCGCCGTCACCCCCTTCTTGTCGACGGTTGCCGAGAACCTCAATGGTTGCCCATCCGGATCAGAACCCGTCAGCGGCATCTGGAACGTTTGCCCCCGGGGCATGGTGATATTCGTCACCACCAGCGTCAGGCTCACCGCCCGTGCCTCCACGGCAAACAGAACCAACCCGCAAACACAAACAGCCCTGCACGCCCATCGTCGCCAGGGCCATGAGAAAATTCCGGGATTCACCCTCATAGCATTACCTTTCGACCGCCCTCCCGTCAAACCCCAAACCAGTCCGCCCAGCGGTGACGCCGAACACCTCTCCTTTCGTTGAATATCTCCCATAGACCCCCTCAAAATGGGTTCGTTTTTCCAGAACGAACCCATTTGCAAATCCCTCTGCAACCTGCATAAGTTTCTATAAATACCGCTGATACACCAAAAACTTCGCGAAAACCAAATGGGTTCGTTTCGTAGAAACATATATAGGGGGGTCTTGCGGGCGAGTTGCGCACAGCAACAAGTCGTGCCATAGCCTTGGCGAAGGCGGATCACTTCATCACGTCCATCATCAATGGCGCCGACACCTTCTCACCCTCGCGCCGACGTTGCAACCGCTCCAGTTGGTTCATCGCCCGATACAACTGCCGATCCAACCCGCCCTCATACCTCATGATCTTCCCCAGCACCCCCGCCGACGGCAACACATCCGCCGCCTGCTGCGCCGTCTCCTCCTTGTTCTCCCGGTCCTTCCACTGGCGGCTCAATTCCGCCTGCCAGCCGAGCGTCGCCTCCACGTATCGCGCCACCGCCGTCCGATGCGTCTCCTTCAAATCTTCCGGGCTCAACCCGTCCGGATTCGCCAAAAACCTCGCCCGATACCCCTCCAGTACTCGCGTCATCGCGTTCGACGCGTTCATGAATCGCCCCCGCACCCAGTCAAGGGTCTTCTCCGTCAATTCACCGTCCCGTTTCACGTCCTCGTCCACCTTCTCCAGGATACGCTTCAGGTACTCCAACTCTGCGCTCGTCTTCGTCATCACCTGCGAAGCGTCATGCGTCGAGTCCATGAATATCCACACCGGAACCGGATCCCGATTCGAGCGGTCTCGCCGCCCGCCGTCCACGCTCAGCACGATCTCCCCCGTCTCCGCCGTCAACGCGCGCCGCATTCGCCATTGCGCTGTCACGATCTTGTCCACCAACATCTCCTCCACCGGCCCCACCGGCGCCAGGCTCTCCCAGCACCGTTCCCGCAACGCCTTGAACTCATCCGCCCGTTCCTGGATCCGCATCCCCCGCACCACCACCTCCGACGACAAAATCCCGTGCCGCACCGCATTCATCCGCGAATTGAGTTTCCCTTCCGCCGTCCGCGGCCCCGTTGACTTGAGAGCATTCCGCCGATTCGCCGCCAACATCTTCGGCGACACCGCTGTGGCGTCTGGCGCATTGGTTTCCTGCGTAGAACAGGTTGCTTGGCCTTCGTAGCGTCCTCGCGAAGTAGGCTCCGGCGTTTGGTTCATCGACTCTGCTACAGGTGTGACATCATTGGGGATCATAACTCTGGCCTTTCGGGTGATGTTGCTGGTTGGACTTCCGTGGATGTTGGTTGGGCGCGACCGCCGGGCGCGCCGTCCGCACGCTCCCGATCGACATCATGCCTATTCCTACTCACCCGCCAATCCTACCTAAACAGCAAAAATCCCGTGAGCGAGCTTTGGAAGCTTTGGAAGGTTTGGAAGCTTTTCTCTAAAATGCCCGTAAACATTGGGCTTTTTAGAGGCAATGAGCATTGTAAAGAACATGTAAATATCCAAGCTACCAGGTCAAATTGCCTCGCCTTGCACCGCGTTCTAGGTATGCTCCCGGTAAGAAGCGAAAGACAGCCGCCATGAAGTCCAAATCATTCCTACTGCCGCTCTCTGCCCTCACACTGCTCGTCTTTCTTGTCGTTTCAGACGTTTCGGCCACCGTCATCACGTTTGACGACATGACAAGCACAATAGTCAGCAATGGTGTACCAATCTTGCAAACTGATGCGGTTATAACAAATGGCTACCAAGGACTGAGCTGGGCTAATCTCCACACTCTAAATGCGCCTCTTGACGCAAAAAAGTTTGGCACGAACGGCTACTATTACGGAATGGTGACTGTTTCCAACGTGGCCGTTAATGACTTTGGGAATCCCGCTGAAGTCGATTCCTCAGGCACCAATTTCAATTTCCTGAGCGCTTATCTGACCGGCCCGTGGAACAGTAATCTGAGCATCGAAGTGCAGGGATACGGCGGTATAACCTCGCTGTACGACACAACGATTGTGGTCAGCGCGACAAGTCCCACTCTGTTTACCTTTAATTATCTGGGCATTGACCGCCTGACCTTCAACTCTTTTGGCGGTCAGAACGCTGGTTTCCCTCCTCCGGGTGGTGGCGGAACTCAGTTCGCCATGGACAATTTCACGTTCGAGTTTGTGCCGGAACCTTCCTCGTTTCTGCTGGCCGCCGCCGGTGCGCTGCTGCTCTGCCCCCTCCTCAAACGTAAGCGCGTAGCATGAACACGAAGTTATTCCTACTGACGCTCTCTGTCCTTGCGCTGCTTGCTTTCTCAGTCGTTCCGCCCGTTTCGGCCACCGTCATCGCTTTTGATGACATACCGAGCACGACCCTCAGCAATGGCATGCTACAGTTACTAATGTATCCGGTTATAACAAATGGCTACCAAGGGTTAAACTGGGCCAATTTCTATATTCTAAATGCGCCTTTTTTCGCGAAGAAGTATGAAACGAACGGGGAGTACTACGGAATGGTGACTGCTTCCAACGTGACCTTCAACGGCGGTGGCACTACTGCTGAAGTTGATTCCTCCGGCACCGATTTTAATTTCCTCAGCGCTTACCTGACAGGCGCATGGAACAGTAACTTGAATATCGAGGTGCAGGGATTCAGCGGCACAAACCTGCTCTACGACACAACGGTCGTTGCCAGCGCGACCAGCCCAACGCTTTTCACCTTCAATTATCTAGACATTAATCGTCTGACGTTCAACTCTTCTGGCGGCCAACCAGCCTTTGGCGTTGATGCGCCACAGTTTGCCATGGACAATTTCACGTTCGAGTTTGTGCCGGAACCTTCCTCGTTTCTGCTGGCCGCCGCTGGCGCGCTGCTGCTCTGCCCCCTCCTCAAACGCAAGCGGGCGTAACATAGATCCAATATCGCCCGGTCTCATTATCCGACCATCCAGCCTGTAGTTTGGTGACCACCCACTGCGACGTCCCGTCGTGTGCACAACGAGATTGACTCTGCCAGCCTAATCTGCCACAATCCATTATAATTCTTGGCTCACAGGGTTGTTGCGTGAACGACACCACTCATCAATGCGGCAGTAGAATCTTCTTTTTACGCGTGGCGACGCTATGTCTGTTTCTGGGCGCAATCCACCACGCGCAAGCAGGCCCGGTATTATTCGGCTCAACCATCCTGGGACCCACGAGCACTTCCAGTCTTTACCGCGTCGATTGCTCCACGGGCGCGGCGACACTCATCGGGTCGATCGGATTCAGCCACGTCGGGGCGATTGATTTCGATTCGTCCGGGACCTTGTACGGAGCCGGCACCCCTCTCGGTCAAACCAACGTCGTGCTCCTCAAGATCGATCTCACGACCGGTGCTGGCACGCAGGTTGGCGGGCTGGGCACTCCTTCCAATACCGGCGTTGCCGACATTTCCTTTCGGAACGCCGACGGCGTGCTCTACAGCTACCAGGGTGGGCATATCTACACGATCAACAAAATTACCGGTTTGGCAACGGAGGTTGGTTATACTGGCACATTTGCCGATGGCAATGGACTCGCGTTTTCCCCCGATGATACGCTATATCATGTGGATAGTCAGCACCTGCACATGGTCAACCAGACCACCGGCGCGCTCACCATCGTCACCAACATGAACTATGGAAGTCTCAATCCGAACGGTGACCCGCGCGCCAACGCGATGGACTTCGATAACACGACGGGTGTGTTGTGGGCCTCCATCATCAATGGCTTCGGCAGTGGAGGTGCGGGTACCACGAATTATCTCGCTACCATCAACATCACCAACGGTACCGTGACCGTCATCGGCCAGACGGTGTCCGGCTTGGAGGGGATCGCCGTTCAACCTCCGGCCCCTTCCCCCGCGCCCTTCAACATTACCGCGATTGCCCGGCAGGGTGACGACATCCGTGTGACGTGGACGTGCGGGCCCGCCATGACCAACGTGGTACAAGTTACCAGCGGAGCCGTCGATGGCAGCTACACAGACAACTTCACGGACCTCAGCCCGCAGATCATCCTGCCCGGCAGCCCGAGCACGATCACCACCAACTTCCTCGACAGCGGCGGCGCCACCAATCCACCTTCCCGCTACTACCGCGTGCGCCTGGTGCCGTAGGACGTAGTTTTCTTGACTTTTGTAGGTCTGTGATTCATTCTTCACACCACCTCGTCGACTGCAATATGCACAGACAGCGTAAGCTGGAGACTAAAGAGTAATACTTGGATTTGTTCCGAAAATACTGGCTGACGCTGCTGGTGGTCGCTCCCTTGACCCTCTCGGCTTTGCGCGCCGAGGCGTCCATGCAGGATGTCCAGACGGTCTTCATCATTCTGATGGAGAACCGCAATTGGTCCAACATCAAGGGGAGTTCGTCGGCTCCGTACATCAACAACACTCTCCTGCCGATGGCCTCTCATGCGGAGCAGTATTATACCCCTCCCGGCCTTCACCCGAGTTTACCGAACTACATTTGGCTCGAAGCGGGCTCGAACTTGGGCATCACCAACGATAACGATCCGAGCTTGAACCACCAAAGCACCACGAATCATCTCGTAACGCTCCTCAATAATGCCGGCATCTCGTGGACGTCGTATCAGGAGGACATCTCGGGCACCGTTTGTCCTCTCACGGCGGTAAACAAGTACGCGCCGAAACACAATCCGATGGTCTATTTCGATGACGTCACGAACACTAATACCTCCAGCTCGGCCTACTGCATCGCCAATGTGCGCCCCTACACCGAGTTGCCGACCGATCTCCAGAACAACACCGTCACGCGCTACAACTTTATCACCCCGAACCTGACCAACGACATGCACGACGGCAGCACCGCCGCCGTGGCGATCAAGAATGGCGACACCTGGCTATCGAACAACGTTCCGAAGATCCTCAACTCCCAGGCCTATAGCAATGGCGGCGCGATCTTCATCGTCTGGGATGAGGGGGCCAGCAGCAGCGATGGCCCGATTGGCATGATCGTTCTCTCTCGCCTTGCCCGGGGCGGCGGCTACTCCAATACCGTCCACTACACGCACAGTTCGACACTCCGAACGATGCAGGAGATCTTCAACGTCATCCCCTTCATGCGCGACGCTACCAATGCCACCGACCTCAGCGACCTGTTCAATCCCTTCCCCGGCATCACCAACGTCACACCCGCCTGCGGGGGCCTGTCCGGCGGCACGGCAATCACCATCAGCGGGAGCAATTTCGTCAGCGGCGCTCTCGTGACCGTCGGCGGCATCCTCGCCAGTAATGTGGTGTTCGTCACGGCCAACACACTCACGGCCACGACCCCGGCGGGAACGGCCGGCGCAAAGAATGTCGTCGTCACCAATCCCGACACGCAAACCGCGACGGTCCTCAACGGCTTCACCTACACCGTCCCGCCGTCCTTCGGTGGCGTGACCGGCGTGACAGCCGGCGTCGAAAGCGCGACGCTGGCGTGGGCCCCCGCCGCCGGCACCGGGCCAATGACCTACCGCGTGTTCCAAGCAACGTCCCCGGGCGGAGAGAACTTTGCGTCGCCGGTCGCGCAGGCCAGCGCGCCGCCGGTATTCATCGCGCCGCTCGATCCCGGTAGCACGAATCCGATCACGTATTATTTTGTCTGCCGTGCCAGCGACGCGTGCGGGAACAGCGAATCCAACACCGTCGAGCAGTCCGTCCAGCCGCTCCTCGACCCGACGAAGGACCAGGACGGCGACGGAATGCCCAATGGCTTCGAGCAGTCGCACGGGTTAAACCCGTTCAACGGGGCTGACGCCAACGATGACACCGACCACGACGGGTTCACCAATCTGCAGGAGTACCAAGCGGGCACCGACCCTACGGACGTGAGTTCGTCCCCGTTCCGCATCACCGATATTCACCCGGAAGGCGCCGACATGCGGGTCGCATGGATGCCCGGCTCCGGCACGACCAACGCCCTGCAGAGCACCGCGGGAACGACAGACGGAAGCTACGAGACAAACGACTTTACCGACCTCTTCATCGTCACCAACACCCTCGGCACGGTGACGAACTACCTCGACCTCGGTGCCGCCACCAACTTCCCCGCCCGCTACTACCGCGTGCGACTGGTGCCGTAAGGGCTACGGCTGTACGCGCTCCAACTTTGACCGCAAGAAGCGGATAGTCGCCTTTGGCATTCCGGCGTATCGTGTCGGCAGATGAAAACAGTCGAACTCGATGACCAGCGCTGGCAGGCCGTACAACAGCGCGATGTAGATGCCGACGGCCAGTTTGTCTTTGCGGTGCGTTCCACCGGCATTTATTGCCGCCCGTCCTGTCCCGCCCGCCGGCCCGCGCGGGACAAGGTCGTCTTCTTTCCCACATGCGATGCCGCCGAACAAAATGGCTTCCGCGCCTGTCGCCGCTGCCATCCGCGCGAAACTCCCGCGCACGCCACGATGGTGAAGCGTGTTTGTCAATTAATTGAAACCAACCTCGAAGGACCGCTCAGCCTGGCCGCGCTGGGCGAGAAAGTACGCATGAGCCCATTTCATCTCCAACGAATTTTCAAACGCACCCTCGGTGTCTCGCCCCGCGCCTACGCCGATGCTTACCGCTTTCGCAGGTTCAAGCATGAACTCAAACAGGGACCGTCCGCCACAAATGCCGTGTACGCCGCTGGCTACGGCTCCAGCAGCCGCGCCTACGAACGCACCGCGAGTCGCCTTGGAATGACGCCCACCCGTTACCGTAATGGCGGAGAACAAACCCGCATCCATTACCTCATCACCAAATGCGCTTTGGGTAATATGCTCGTCGCAGCCACAGACAAGAGGATTTGTATGGTCAGCTTCGGCGACAACAAAACTTCTCTTGAGCGTGCGCTCCGTCAGGAATTCCCCGCCGCCGATATGGTGACTGGTGGAGCAAACCTTAAAGTCTGGACGCGTTCGATCGTCCGCCACCTCAACGGTTACCAACCCCGGTTGGATCTCCCGTTCGACGTTCGGGCGACCGCCTTTCAATCGCGCGTCTGGACCGCATTGCGGTCAATCCCCTACGGCCAAACCCGTTCCTACACACAAATCGCGAGAGCCGTCGGTCGCCCCAAAGCCGTCCGCGCCGTCGCCCACGCCTGCGCCACCAACCCCGCCGCCGTGTTGATCCCCTGCCACCGCGTCGTCCGCGAAAATGGCGCACTCGCAGGCTACCGCTGGGGCCTCAAACGTAAACGCCGGTTGCTTGCGAAAGAATCCTCAGAGCGAGTCTGAAAAGATGATCCCTATGCCCACTTTTTACCGAGCGCATCGAGACCGGCTTTTTTCAGGTCGTCGGGCGTCATCGCGATGCGGAGTTTGACATCGGCGTTGAAGGTTAGGAACCATGGCTCGGCCAGCGCAGGAATTTTTGAGGGGTCAGCCAGATCGACGACGGCGATGGCGCCGCGTTTGCCATCCTGTTCGGTAAAATAAATCGCCTCGGGTTTGAGCGCCTCCAAAATTTCGCCAAGCTTCTTGCCGGTTACGCCTTCGCGGACGAGCGAATTGAATGGTTCGTGCGGAATTGTGATATCCAAAAGCATTCTCATGACAATCTCCCGTGGGTTTTGTTGGACGACCTCCGCGCAGTTTACGCCGGTTACGGGCCTCGTCAAGAGAGATGGATGATGGCGCATTCCAACCTCGACTCCGAAGGTCGGCGGTGCTTATCATCGGGCGCGACGGGAACCAAATATGAAACTGCCAACATCATCGAAGGCCCAGGGCCTCTGCCGGATGCTTGTGATGCTGGTCTTTGTCAGCGTGACCTCCGCGGTGCGGGCCGACGAGAACTTCACGCCAAACACCCTACCGCCCACCGTGTGGACGCTCGACAATGTTAAATTGATCGGCGGACACCGGCCGCGCGTACTCGGCGCGCCGCGGATCGCGAGTGCGGCCACGGGCGGACCGGCATTGCTGTTCAACGGCAAGAGCGACGGTCTTATCCTCCCGGTCAATCCGCTCCGGGGCTTGTCGAAATTCACCATTGAAATTCTTTTCCGACCCGATGCCGACGGCTTGCCCGCGCAGCGCTTCGTGCATATCCAGGATGACCGTGACAGCCGGGTCATGATCGAAACCCGGCTTATCAGCAGCCTGTCTTGGAGTTTGGACACATTCATGCTCTCCGGTGAGAGCGGTCGCCCGTTGCTCGACCGCACCCGGCGGCATCCCACGGGAAGATGGACCTGGGTCGCGCTGGTGTACGACGGGAAAACAATGTCGGACTATGTCAACGGCGTGAAGGAACTGGAGGGCCCGGTCAATTTCGCGCCGATGGCCGACGGACGGATGTCGCTCGGTGTGCGGCTCAATCGGGTCTATTGGTTCAAGGGTACTCTCAAGGAAGTCCGCTTCAGTCCCCTGCCGCTGAAACCAGCCGATCTACGGCGCATATCGGAGAAATAGACCGCCGTCACAACTTCACAACATTGTTCAGTCGGGTGATCTCCTCAATCCGGTGGTCAGGATCAATTTCCACCGTGCCGCCGGTCACCTCCGCGCCCTCCGGCAATGCAAGAACCACATCCGTCGTCTTCGGATACAGATCAACAGGCGCTGGTAGCGGGCCCACTTTCGCCGCGGCGATAATCTTGCCGGTACGGTCGCGAAAGGCCACCGTCGTCTCGGGTGACGGGACCGATCCGAGACTGTGAATCCGCACCCGCACTTCCCGTCCCTTCACCTGAACGTCTTCCCGATCCAGACCGAGGTCGGGGCGCTCCCAATAGGGTTTGCCGGGCGTCTTGAGTTTGAGCGAGAGTACCGTGGTCGCGCGGGGCGCGAAGGTGAATTCAAGGTTGCTCGTGCGCTCGAAGGTGTTCGTCCAGGTCGTGACCGACTGGTCGGCAACATCGTTGCCATGGGTGTCGATACCCTGCGTGATTTCCCACAACCCGGGATCGATATTCCATCCGGTCATGGTCGCGCGCACGGGCCTGGTCTCGACGTTGTAAGCGATGACCAAGAAACCCGTGGGCGTGGCATTGGGGACCAGGATCGCGACGCTCTCCTCGTTGGCCGGTGCGGCAAATTTCCAGCTGACGGCATGCCCGGGAAACTCATGGTTGCGCACCAGCGCGACGCCCCCGAGTCGCGCGCGCTGCAGGTCAGCGTAGGGCACACCGACACGGTCGATCCACAGGCTGCCCTCGGTGTTGATGTACTCGAGGCGGTCGCATTCCTCGATCTGCGCGGTGTAGAGTTTTATGAGATGCGACTTGTCCCCGGTCAATTGCCACTCGAAATGCTCCACGTTTGAACTGCGGTAGCTGGTGGAACGCGCCGAACCACGATTGTCGTTCGTGCGCGTCTCACTGGCACGGCCGGTTTCGCCCGACTCGATGCGCGGTCCCCATGTGTCACGAATACTGAGCATGTCGAGGGCGTTGGCGTTGAGCTGCATCAGCGATGTGGTGCCGCCGTCGAAAATCGGGTCCAGATACTTGCGGTCGCCCGTCCACTTCCACGCGCTCCAGAAAACCGGCCACGGAAAATAGGCGCGCGTCGCGACGCTGTCCCTGTCGTCCACGAAATGGATCGCGCTGGGTATAACGTAATGACCGTCGGCATCCCGGCGGCGGTGCGCCAGCAGGCCGTCCGCAAGTTCGAGGTCGATTTTTTTCGCCGTGGGATTGCCGTTGAAATCGACAAGCATCTGGCCGGGCGCCAGCACTAGGTAGGAATACGCCTTCGCGTATCCCCACGGGTCGTCAGTCGCCATCTTCTTGCCATTAAAATAGGACGTACGGAAGTGTCGATGACCCGCGGCGTTGATCCCGGTCAGGTCCGCAACGCCGAGTTGGGTGACCATCGCGCGCTCGAATTGGCGCGGACTACCGTATTCGAGGATCATGTTCGCGTTGAGGCAGCCGATGCCTTCCTCGTTACTGTGCAATTCGTCGGCTTGAATCGTCGGAAGGCCGGCGGTGAACATGCCGTTGTTGAAGGCCGCTTCGAGCAGCGCATGCAGCGATTTCCGGATCTTCTCCGGCTCGCAACCCATCAAAGCGACACCCGGCCACGTGTTGAGCAGGTCAACGTCATCGGAGATACCCCCGCCAAAATCGCCGTACTCGACCTGCCGATTATCGATATACCAGAGGACAAACTTTTTCACGCGCCCAAGCAGTTCGACCTGGCGAATGGCCCACAGCGGGACGTCCGCCGGCGGCATGGGAAGGTGGATCGGGGGAACCGGCTGGCCCAATTCCGCCGCCGCGTATTTACGGCCAAGAGAGTGATCGGGGTTCACACGTAGTAAATCGGTGAGGTCGGTCTCAAACCGGTTCCAGAGATTATACTTCGAGCTGTGCGGATGCTCCTCCACGAGCATCGCATAACAGTCTCTCACTTGCGTGAAGCGATCAAGCTCGTGCTCGACGCGCGCCTCCGCCCGGGGCTTGAACACGAGACGAAGCGTCGCGCCTTCGAGTGACGCCGTGTCAAAATCGCCGCCCGCACCGGCAATCGTGAGATACAGGCCTTTTCCGGGCGGCAGGATCCGGTCGCGCAGATCCAGCCAGAGCGTCCGCGCCTCGCCAGGCTTCACGCTAAATGTAAAGTCGAACATGTTCCGCAACGGCCAGAGCGGATCCTTGACCTGAATATCGAGCGGGAAGAACTTACCGTGCGTCGGTTTCACCTTGAGCGCTGGCAGATCGATCGCAATGCCGTCGAGTCCATCCTCCATATCGTCCCAGTTGTCAGGCACCAGAATGTGGACGAGTGGCAGTGACTTCACAGGCCCCGCCACGGGCGCGGCGGGGTTGGCGTCGATGGGCCGCGCAACCATCGTCGCCCGTTCATCGGCCGCATACCGGCCATTGATGAATGTCACAAGCGAATCAAGGCTGTGGTTGGTAGGTGTTGCACTCGTAAGCCGGTACGCGAACTTGGCGCTGCCCGCCGGTTCGCCGCCTGCGGTGACATTGTAAGCCACGAGTTCGCCAATCGGTTCCTCCTGCTCGACGTTGGTGAAACGAATCTTGCCGCCCGTCCTTGATGCCGGGAAATGGTGAACGGTTTTTTCCTGCCCTTGAGGACGCTCGAACAGCGTTGATTCCGCCGGGCCGTCGTTCGCGGCATTTGGTTTCAATAAATCCATCCGACCCCACGCCGCGCCGGAAATCTCAAGATGATTCCACGGCTCGTCGGGCATAACAAATGTGATGGATTTTCCTGATTGGACGTAGCAATCCCAATCGGGCAATTGAAAATAGTCGTTGCGCCCCGGCAGTCGCGACCGGTTGTAAACCCCGGGCCAGGTCGTCTCGTCGATGCCATCGCATGCCTTCCACCACCAGCGCTTCAAATCATACGCGTCGTGGATCTCCACCTTACGCACTGATGTCGTCGCGTCGGCTAAATACGGGGGTGGATCGCCGGCCCGGTTCCAGCCGTAGCGCTGCCACCATTCATCACGCCAGCGCGTATCGTCAAGTTTGCGAGCTGGCAATGGCTTGAGGTCCGTCGGCGCGTCGCCCTTCGCCAGCGTGGCGACGGCCACATCATCGAGCATGCGGTCGTAAATGCGAATTTCGTCGATATCGCCGCCGCGCACGAAGTTGTAATCGCTCTGGACGTTGTGCGGGCTGATAATGCGCGAGTGCGGGCCGAACTGGTCGAGGGCGGCGTTGTACACCGCCGCCGTTTCCTTCGTCGCCGCGAGTTTGCCGTTCACATAAAAGCGAATGCCACGCGTCTCATCCCAAGCGAGCGCGAGATGCACCCACTCATTCGGTTTGGGAAACGGATCGACCGTGACCGACACGCGCGTCCGCGCGAGGCTCGCGTCGGTCACGAACGCATCGAAGCCGTGCCCGTTGTAGTCGATGCGGAGAAAAACCATGTCCCAACTCGAATGCTCGGCGTAGCCGACGCGGAAGATGGGGAACTCCGTCGGCCCGACGGGATACCGCGAGCGCCAAAAAAACGAAAGCGTCCCGCGTTGAGCGTAGATGTTACCCGGCGCCCACCAGGCGAGCCGCTGCAGATCGCCACAACGGAGCGCCGCGCCCTTCGCGCCGTCGGGGATGCGCGTCACCTCGGAATCGAAATTCGGTTCAGGCGTGCCGCCCGCGGAGAAGTCCGCCGTCGTGCCCTTTTCGCCGGAAACATAAAACAGCAGAGCCGAGGTGTCCGCGGCTACCGGACGACAAAACACACCGGAAATAGCCAGCAGGAGCGCTACCCGCAAAGAGCGGTTGCAAGCGGTCAACAAATCCATCCTCCTCCAACCACAAGGTCCCCCCGGTAGAAAACTGCCGCTTGACCGGGTGTAATGGCTCTTTGAGCCTCGGCAAGAGATACCTTCGCCGCACCTTTACCAGTCGCCGTGACCGTCGCCTTGCAACCGGGATGTTGATGCCGGGGTTTGACGGTAATCTCTAAAGCCCCGGCCGGTTCGCCGCCGTGCCAGACGCAGTTGCTAACTTCGAATTCGCTGCGCAGCAGTTCTTCGGCGGAGCCGACGATGACGCGGTTGCTCGCCACGTCGAGTTCGATGACATAAAGCGGACGCGGTTGACCGCCCAGGTTCAAACCTTCGCGCTGGCCGATGGTGAAATTGTGAATGCCACTGTGGTGGCCGAGGACCCGTCCTTCCCTGGTCATGATTTCCCCCTTCGTGTCGACCATATTCGCGTTTTCGCGGAGAAATTTCCGGTAATCATTTTCCGGTACAAAACAAACTTCCTGGCTCTCTTCTTTGCCGTACGTCTTGAGGCCAATCTCTTTGGCGACGGCGCGGGTCTGTTCCTTGGTCAACTCGCCGATGGGAAACATGGCGCGGGCGAGCTGGTCCTGGTTGAGCGAAAACAGAAAATAGGTTTGGTCCTTGCGGTCGTCGCGGGCGCGGCGGAGTTCGTACCGGCCATCCCGGGTGATCCGGGCGTAATGGCCGGTGGCGATGGCCTCGGCGCCGAGCGCCTGAGCTTTGCGCAAAAGCGAGCCGAACTTGACCTTCTCATTGCAGATGACGCACGGATTCGGCGTGCGGCCGCGTTTGTATTCGGCGGCGAAGTAATCCATGACCTCGCTGCGAAAGGTGTCGATCTCATCGACGACGTAATACGGAATATCGAGCGAGTGCGCGACCATGCGGGCGTCCGTGACGGCCTGCGGGCCGCAGCATTTGTCCTCTTCGACGGACCGGCAATCCTGCGGCCAGCCGCGGAAGGTCAGGCCGATGACATCGTAGCCTTCCTTCTTCAAAAGATAAGCCGCGACACTGGAGTCCACGCCTCCGCTCATGCCGACACAGACTTTGGGTTTCTTGGCGTTCATTAGGACGCGGAAGTATAGGACAAAACCCTCAAATTTCAACGCTCCAGCCACAGGGTGCTGTGCTTGAAATCGAACGTGATCCGGTAGCGGCGCAGGACAGCATTCCCGAGGAAAACCTGCCCGCCGCCAGCTTCCGGGCCGATCAGGACGGTGCGTCCGGAAATGCGTGTGAACGTCGCGTCGCCGACTTTCGCCTGCTTGATTACGTAACTCGTGGCCAGCGAAGCTCCGCCGACCCCGCCCGGAATCGAGAGCGGATCTTTCTTTCCCGGTTTCCAATAACCCAGCTCGATGGCGCGCAAGCGCGGCACCAGCATCCCGTAATCGCCACCCGTATCGAGAATGCACGGGACCGGATTGCGTCCATCAATGGAGATGTCCACGGCGGGCAATTCGCTCAGCCAATGCAACGGCGCTGTCGTCAGAAACGTCAGCGTATCGTCCGGTAGATAGGCTTCGCGTGCACCGAAGATGACGTTGCCGTGGAGGTTGTCGATGGTGAGATACGACAGGTTTCGCAGTGCGTTGACGCCGAGTAGCATCACTTGCGAACCGCGCGTGGCGCCGAGCACTTGCGCATCCGGGCCAATGATCGCCACCGTCTTCTGAAATCCGATGGAACCGATCTGCATCGACGGTACGAGCGCCCCGTAGTTGTCCACCGCGCCCCCGATTCCGTACCCCGTCATCGGCTTCAGTCCGGCGATGGTCGGAATCCCAAGACTGTGCGCGAGCGTATAGCCGAAAAGATTGCGGTTGCTGCCGCTGTCGAGAAGGAGTCGCACATAGGCCGTGCCGTTGACGGTCGCGTGGATGACCGGCGCACGATAAAGTCCCCCGGCTTCACGCGGATTGTCCGTCGGAACTTCCAAGAGCGGCACGGTTACGTTTTCGGTCGCCTCAACAACATTGACCCCGGCAAAATTGGCCGAACGCTCGGTGACCTGCATTTGGATACCGAGTTCCTCGGGTGTCTTCGCGGCTTTCTGCAACTCGGCAATTTGCACGGACGAAAGCGCGGGCGTGGCCGTCTCCAGTTTAGCGTACCGATCCGTGGCGCAACTGGCCGCCAACATTGCCAACGCCGCCCAGACGAATGCTCGCCGCATAAGGCGCAGGATATAAGCCCGCCAAGCAAAGTCAATCCGCTTGCCCGTCTCGGCTTGCCCCGAACCTCTTCGGGGCTTGCGGCGGATGCGGGCAACTCGTATTGTTAGGGCAGGCGTGCATATCGTAACCTACATGCGGATTTCCGTGACGGATCGCTGCAACGAGCGGTGCGCCTACTGCCTGCCGCACGACGTGACCATCGAATGGCTGCCCAAGGGCCAAATCCTCACTTACGAGGAAATCCTGCGCGTCGCTCGTGTGGCCACCTCGCTCGGCGTCACGAAATTCCGCGTCACGGGCGGCGAACCGCTGGTGCGCAGGAACGTCGCGGAGTTTATCGGTGAGTTGCACAAATTGCCGGGCGTCACGGACATCGGCCTGAGCACCAATGCCACGTTGCTCGCTCCCCTCGCCCACCAGCTTTGCGAGAACGGGGTCACCAAGGTCAACATCTCCCTCGATTCGCTGGATGCCGACACCTACCGCGAGTTGAGCGGCAACGGCCAGCTTGCCGATGTGCTCGCGGGCATCGACGCCGCTATCGACGCAGGATTCCCGCAAGTGAAGCTAAACATGGTGCTGATGAAGGGCAAGAACGATGATGAGGTGTTCGACCTCATCGACTTCGCACGCGAGAAGGCCGTCACGTTGCGTTTCATCGAATTGATGCCCATCAGCACGGGGGAAGTGCTCACAGACGACAATTTCATCTCAGTCGGCCACGTCCGCCGCCAGATCGAACAGCGCTACGAACTCATTCCGCTGCCCGAGCCGCCGAGTGAGGTCAAAGGGAACGGGCCGGCGGCGTACTACGAAGTCAGCGGTTTGCTCAACCGCCGTGGCCAGCCGGTACGGCTGGGTTTCATCGGCGCGATGACCAACCTCCATTTTTGCGAGACGTGCAACAAGATCAGACTCACCGCCGACGGAAAGTTGCGTCCCTGCCTCGGCGCGCATCTGGAATACGATTTGAAGCCTGTGTTACGCGCCATGGACACCAGCGACGCCAAGCTGCGCGAGGTGTTCGTGCAGACGATCCGCAACAAGCCCGAGGAGCACGAGTTCCGCAACAACTACGTTCCTGGCCGCAAAATGATCGCCATCGGCGGATGAAGAAACTCACCCACGTCGATCAGCAGGGCAAAGCGCGGATGGTGGATGTGTCCGCCAAGCCGGTCCAACTGCGCGAAGCGGTCGCGCGCGGGACGATCCTTCTGCAGCGTAAAACCCTGGCGTTGATCTTC
The DNA here is from genome assembly GCA_035577545.1 of Verrucomicrobiia bacterium. Lineage (NCBI taxonomy): Bacteria > Pseudomonadati > Verrucomicrobiota > Verrucomicrobiia > Verrucomicrobiia bacterium. The sequence goes on along the minus strand of DATLVI010000034.1, from coordinate 123,715 downwards.
GCCAATCAAATGGGCAAAGGCGATGTCTTGTCCACCGCCCGACTCGCCGGTATCCAAGCGGCAAAGCGCACGAGTGATTTGATCCCGCTCTGCCACCCGTTGAACCTCTCCCATATCGATGTCGATCTACAGGCAAAACGCGATCGCATCGAGATCACCGCCACCGCGAAGATCGCCGCGCAAACCGGCGTCGAGATGGAAGCCCTCACGGCGGCGGCCGTCACCGCCTTGACCATCTACGACATGTGCAAGGCCGTGGACAAAGAAATGGTCATCGGCGAAATCAAACTGGTCAGCAAGACGAAGAAATGATTACCGTCGGCATTATCACGGTAAGTGACCGCGCGTTCCGCGGCCAGTACGAGGACAAAAGCGGCCCCGCGGTCAAGCAGTTCTGTGAAAAGCTCGGTTGGTCAATCACCGCTCAAGCCGTCGTGCCGGATGAAGAGGCTCTGATCGGGGACAAGACCTTCGAACTCACAAAGGCTTGCTCGTTGGTCCTGCTCACGGGCGGCACCGGCATCGCGGAGCGCGACGTCACGCCCGAGGCGATCCGTGAAATCGCCGAGAAAGAGTTGCCCGGTTTCGGCGAGGTGATGCGCGCAAAAAGTTTCGAGCGTTTCCCCCACGCCATCCTGTCGCGCAGTCTGGCCGCAGTCGTCGGCAAGTCCCTCGTCATCTGCCTCCCCGGCAGCCCAAAGGGCGCGGTGGAGTGTCTCGAATTCGTCGCCGACACGATACCCCATGCGATTGAACTCCTTGGAGAAGGGACCCAGCACCCATGATCACGCTCATTCAATTCCCGTGGTCGCCGTTTTGCATCACGATTCGACGCATCTTGGAACGCCACCGGATTCCGCATCGGATCAAGAACATACCTTCACACCAGCGTGACGCCATTATTCGCGCGACGAAAGGCCGCGCCTACACCGTGCCCTGCCTTTCCGACGGCAAGATAGCGGTCGGGGATTTCACCGACTTTGGCCAAGAGGTGGCGCGATACGTTGACCGCAAGCACAAGCTGGGTTTGTTCCCGCGCGACAAGGAAGGCATCCAGGCGATCCTCGCGCGCTACATTGAGAACGACCTGGAAGGCATCGGTTTCAAAGTGGATGATAGTTACGTCATTCCCACGTTGCCCCTTGTTGAACGAACCATGCTGACTCGCCACAAGGAGCGGAAGTTCGGCAAGGGTTGCGTTGCGCAGTGGGCGCGCGACCGCGCAGATCTTAACCATCAATTCGCAGACCTTCTCAAGCCGATCGACAACATGCTGGCGTCGTCAGAGTATCTCGTCGCGGAACGTCCGCTGTTTGTGGATTACGATCTCTACGGGATTGTGGAGAACTATCTCTACAGCGGGAAAACGAAACTGCCGCCGCTCAAGCAACTGCGGCGCTGGCACCGCGCAATGTCTCACCGGTAAGATCGTATTCGCTCGCGCCGGTAATCCGCACGCGCGCAAACTCACCGATTTGCGCCGGCCCCATGACCTGCACGCTGCCGTCGATTTCAGGGGCGTCGGCGTGAGAACGACCAACCCAGCCGCCTTCGGTCCGCTCTTCGATAAGCACCTTGATCGTCTGGCCGACAAACGCGCCCTGCACCTCACGCGACACCTGCTGCTGCAGCGCCATCGCACGCTGGTAACGTCTCTTCTTCTCCTTGACGGACAACTGCGTGGCCATCGTCCCGGCGGGCGTATGGTCCTCTTGTGAATACTGGAACATGCCAAGCCGCTCGAACTTCGCTTCGGCGATGAACTGTAGCAATTCTTCGAATTGCTTTTCAGCCTCACCCGGAAATCCAACAATGAATGTCGTGCGTAACGCAATGCCCGGGATGCCCCGGCGAATCCGTGCGATGAGATCGCGAATATACTGTCCACTCGTCTCGCGTCGCATCTGCTTCAACATCTCGTCATTGATATGTTGCAGCGGCATGTCGACGTAGCGACACACTTTGTCGCAAGCGGCGATGGTCTCGATCAGTTCGTCGTTCCAATGGTATGGATGCGTGTAGAGTAGCCGCACCCAGAACTCGCCGTCGATCTGTTGGATTTCCCGCAGCAATTCGCAGAGCAAACTCTTTCCGTCGCGTGGCCCTGGCGCCTGCGGGTCGAGGTCCTTGCCGTAAAACGTGGTGTCCTGCGAGATGAGATTGATCTCCCGCGCACCGTTGGACACGAGCGCGCGAATCTCCGCGAGGACATCGTTCAGCGCACGGCTCCGATGTTTTCCGCGAATCCGCGGGATGCTGCAAAACGTGCACGGGTGATTACAACCCTCGGCGACCTTGACGTAGGCATGATGTTTCGGCGTGAGCCGAAACCGCGGCGCCGCATAATCGGGAACATAGTTGGCCGGGCCGGACCAGAAAAGTTGCGGAGCGGTATGTCCATTCTTCGCGAGAATCTCGCGGACGATTTGCCCGATGCGCGGGACTTCGTTGAGCCCGACGATCGCATCAACCTCCGGCAATTCCTTCTGCAAATCTCTCGGGTAACGCTGTGTCAGGCAACCGGCCATGATGAGCGCCTTGCAGTTGCCCGTCTCGCGCAGTTCGTTCGCCTTCAGAATCGCGTCGATGGATTCCTTTTTCGACGCTTCGATAAAACCGCAGGTATTCACAATCACCACGTCCGCTTCCTGCGCGTTCGGTGTCACCTGCATCCCGTCGCGCAACAGCGAGCCGAGCATAACCTCGCTATCCACGAGATTTTTCGCGCAGCCGAGACTGACGAACCCGACCTTGATAGTTTGGGACGACTGCATAGTTTGTGGGGCCGGATTCTACCAGCTACCGGTCGCGATTACAAACCGGTCCGGCGGCCTTGTGGGATCAACCAGATTGACGGCACAAGCAGCCACCCGCCGATACGGCCGGGTGGCTGCCCATGGGCGCGATTGGATTGACTACTTGCGACGACGGATGATTGTCAGAAATCCGACCAAGCCCAAACCAACCAGTGTAACGCTGGTAGGCTCAGGAACATCGCTGACAAGGTTGTACTGCACAGGGAAGCCCACATCGCCGGGTGCACCCGATCCCGGAGGGGGAGCCCACACGAACCCATTGTTCCCTTCAGGCCCAACTTCGGCAAATGGGCCGGCCACATTCGGCTGCAGTGGAGGGAACGCCGCCACATCAGCCAGATCAAAATTCGTCTCGCCTGGCTCCCTTTCCGAGTACACGATGAGGTTGTTCTGGAAGAATCGGAAGATGTCCGACACCACGTTGCTCTGACCCCCAGATTCTGTCAGCAACACATCCCCCGGTGCGGGCGCGAACGGCAGCGGGTAAACCAAGGCGGGCAGGCCCGTCAGCGGGTCAATGCCCATGAAGCCCGGTATGGGACCGCCTGGACCAAATCCATTGCCATTCTCGTCAAAACTGAACTGGCCGAAAGCGGCCGTCACCGCGATCACGAATACTCCAATGGGGAGCAAAAGCTTCAGCAGTGTTCTCATCGATCCCCAAGTCCTTTCTGCGCATAGCGCATTACTGAATTTAGGGTAAGAAACAATCTCACCCTGAAAGGCAAGATTCAGAAAGGCTTGCGCAGCGACCGACACCGCTGGAAGAAGAATCGCCCCAATCAACTCGCTACGTCACGTGACCTTACCACGCTCGCCTGAACCAGGCGCATCGCGACGCTCTCACTGGTGCCGAGGGTGACAACATTGCTTGCATTTTGCAAGCTAATTCGCAAGGTCACTTTGGCCGGCCAACGTTTAAGTAGGCGCTGTCGCCTCACTTGCCTGAAGGCTCGACAAGCTCGGGGGCCGGCCTGGGCTTGGGCTGGTACCAGGCGTCGAAATCGGCCTTGGGTATCGACGGAGCGTTCGCTGACACTATCGGTTCCACCGGCCGAGACGCTCGATGCGAGAAATGACTCTTAATGAGTACAACTACGAACACAATTGCCGTGATACCAACAACAACCAGCCCGACGCTCCGCAGTGGCAGCTTCAATTCGGGTGGTTTACGCGCGCGAACGGTTTTCTCGGTTTCAACGTGCAACCCCTGCCGCCGCAGTCCGCCCTGGCTTCGCAAATAAGATTCGACCATGGCCTGGCTGTCGAGACCGAGATACTCGGAGTAGAGCTTCAAGAATCCCTTCGTGTAGGCCGGTGCTGCAAGTTTGTCAAACTCGTCCGCCTCGAGTTGTTCCAGAATATCCATCTTGATGCGCGTCGCGCGGGACGCGTCCTCAAGGGACGCCCGTTTGTTGTGCCGCGCTTCGCGGAGGATCTCGCCGATGGATTCCATTGGTGTCAGCCTATTGACGCTCGGCCGGCACTTGCCCATCCAGGTCGATCAGGATTTCTCGCGGCTCGGCGCCTTTGTTCGGGCCGACGACCCCGCGTTCTTCCAACAAGTCCATGATCCGAGCGGCGCGAGTGTAACCGATGCGGAGGCGGCGTTGCAAGACCGAGACGCTGGCGCGATTGGTCTGGCGAATGACTTCCATGCACTGCTCAACCAACTCCTCATCCTCGTCGCTCGGCTCGGAGTCGGCGAGGCTGGAATTCTTCTGCAGCTTCTGGTGCAGTTCTTTTTCAAACTGCGGCTTGGCGTGGCTGCCAATGAAATCGACAATGCGCGTGACCTCCCGATCCAGCACGAGGACGCCCTGCGCGCGGACGGCTTTCCCGGACCCGGGCTCATAGAGCATGTCGCCCTTGCCGAGCAGTTTCTCCGCGCCCTGGCTATCGAGAATGACACGCGAGTCCTGCATCGACGCCACCTGAAACGCGATGCGGGCGGGGATGTTGGCCTTGATGACGCCCGTTACGATGTTGACACTGGGACGCTGCGTGGCGACCACCAGATGAATACCGGCCGCGCGACCCAGAGCGGTGAGCCGCGCAATGGCCATTTCCACGTCCTTGCCGACGGTCTGCATCAGGTCGGCCAATTCATCCACCACTACCACGACGAATGGCAGCTTTTCGGGGATGATTAGTTCGAAGTCGCGCGGCACTTCGATCTTGAGAAGTTCCTGCTCTGCCTTCGGCTTCGGCGTCGCCTCTTCTTTCTCATTCGCGGCATCTTCGACGACCAACGGATCGAGGGGAGTTTCCGTCTCCGGCTTGACCGATTTCTTCGGACGCGAGTTGAAAGCGGCGATGTTGCGCACGCCGCTCTTGGCGAAAATCTGGAACCGCTTCTCCATCTCGCGGATCACCCACCCCAACGCCAGTGGCACCTTCTTCGCCTCGGTCACGACGGGCACAATGAGATGTGGCAGAGCATTGTAGTGCTGCATCTCGACCATCTTCGGGTCGATCAAGACCAGACGCATGTCTTCCGCCGTGAAACGGTACAGCAGCGAAGCGAGAATCGCGTTGACGCAAACGGTCTTGCCCGAGCCGGTCGCGCCGGCAATCAACAAATGCGGCATATTGGCCAGGTCGCCGATGATCGGATTGCCTTTCACATCGCGGCCCAACGCAATAGGGATCGTTCCCGTCGCGTTGCGCCACTCTGGCGATTCCAAAAGATCGCGCAGGTAGACAGTCGTGCGGGACGAGTTGGGTACTTCAATACCCACTGTCCCCTTACCCGGCACCGGCGCGAGAATGCGTACCTTCTCCGCCCGCATCGCCATGGCAACATTATTGGACAGCGATGAAATCTTTTCCACGCGCACGCCAGCCGCGGGATACAACTCGAACAAGGTCACCGTCGGCCCCTTCGTCACGTCGCCGGACTCCACGTCGATACCGAATTCCTGCAACGTCTCCCGCAGGACTTTTGCGCTGGCCTTTAAATCCTCCATCACGTCGCGTTTTCCCGGCAATGGCGGCTGCTCCAGCATGTCCAATGGTGGAAGCACGTACTCCTCGCCGGAGGCGGCGGTGACGCTTCCCAGCACCGGGGCGGGGCCTGTCGGTGCCGGCTTTTCGCGTTTCGGTTTGGGAGCGGCCGATGTCGCAGCACCCGCTTCCGCGTCGGCGGAATCCGCAGCGCCTTCTTTCTTCGGCTTGAGCTTATCGGCGAGCTTCTCCATCATCGATGGCGACTCACCGGTCGCTTTCTTCTTGTCCGCGCCATTCTGCGACCGGGCCACGGTGTAATCTTCGAACTTCGGTTCCGGCCGACGCTCGCGGGCGGCTTCTTCCTCCGCCTTGGTGCCGTTGGACTGTTCGGTGGCAAGTTTGCGCGCTTCCTTCTCTTGTTTGGCTACCTGGCGGTCGGTCTGAAATTCTTTGATGGTCAGCTCGCGCTCCTGGTCGCGCAGTTCGTCCGCAACCGTGGGCTTGGATTTGTTGCCCCGCTTCCGCTGCCAGAAATCCATCGCCCGGCCCACGCTCAAGGCCACCCAGTAACTCGGACGGAAATTAATCAACAAAATGAGGCTAATGAGATAGCACCCGCCGAAGACAAGGATCGTGCCGGGCCGCCCCACAAGTCGTTGTGAAAATCCTCCAATGATCAAGCCGAGGAAGCCGCCCGCGCTATCCGGCAAATTCAACGAGCGTTGCGCGCGCTCCAGTCCTGCGACGTGCAGCAGGCAACTGAGCGAGATCAGCAGGAGAATGCCGGCGCCAAGCTTACCGCGCCACGGGAGTTCCTTGCCGAGCAACAATGTCGCCCCGATCACGGCCAGCACGGCCATCAGCCCGTAAGCCGCCAGCCCGAACGCCTGAAACGTGCTGAAAGCGATCCACGCGCCGACCGGCCCGATGAAGTTTGCGACAGCCTTGTGTCCGCTTGCCGCCACATGGCCGACATCGTACGGATCGTACGAAATCAAGCTGAGTAGCAATAAAAGGGATGCGACGACCAGGACAACGGCCCAAATCTCACGAGCGCCCGAGTGCTTCGAGTCTTTCCCCATAGAAAAGCGTTGCAAATCCTCCTTGTGGTCGCAAAGTGTATGTTAAACAGGACTTAACTGCAAGGCACAAAGATGCTCTATCCTTATAAATTTACCCCCGCGCTCATCGAACGCGTTTGGGGTGGAAATGCGCTTGCCCGCTACGGCAAGTTGGTTCCCTTCGGCAAGCGCATCGGTGAATCGTGGGAGATCAGCGACCGCGATGACGTCCAGTCCGTCGTCGCCAACGGGCCCGACAAAGGCCGGACGTTGCGCGAGCAGATTCACGCCCATGGAGCGGAGCTTTTGGGTACGAATTGCGGCAAGGCCATCCGGTTTCCCCTGCTTGTCAAGCTCCTCGATGCCCGCGAGCGGCTCTCGTTGCAGGTTCATCCGCCCGCCGCTGTCGCCGCCAAGCTGAAGAGCGAACCCAAAACCGAGATGTGGTGCGTGCTCGAGGCCGAGCAGGATGCGCACCTCATTGCCGGCCTGCGGCGCGGTGCTACGGGCGCCGACTTCATGCGCGCGTTGGAAGGATCCGCAAAACTTCAAAACGGAACAGACAAACTCGAAGATTGCGTCTACCGTTTCCCCGCCCTGCCCGGTGACACTTTCTTCGTTCCCTCGGGTCGCGTGCATGCGATCGACGCGGGTGTCGTGCTGGTCGAGATCCAGCAGAACTCCGATACCACCTATCGCGTTTATGATTGGGGCCGTGTCGGCCTCGACGGCAAGCCACGCCAACTCCACGTCAAAGAATCACTCATCTGCATCGACTTTCAGGATTACGAACCGAAGAAGCAGCAGGCAAAGGTTGAGTACCATGGCGTCAACGGCCTGTGGCGTTTGGTCGAGTGCCAGGAGTTCCACGTGCACCGCCTTGAATTGCGCAACGCCTGGCCCGACCGCACCGATGGCTCCACGTTCCACATACTGAGTTGCACCAAAGGCGCCGTCGGTTTGCTCTTACCCGACGGCAAGGAAGAGCGGATCAATGTCGGAGAATTTGTCCTACTCCCCGCCGCGATGGGCTTCTACACGCTCACACCGCTGGCGGAAAACACGCAGGCCCTGAAGTCGTATGTGCCGGTTCGTTGACAGATCACTGGTAAGTTACTCGTATAGTTTGCCAGCCCTAAGCATCTTGATGATCAAATCCCAAGAGGCGGGAGAATCTTTCCTTCCCGAGTCTTCCGGCCACGCAGCCATGGCATCGAGAAAGCGATCGAGTGACGGATTCTCCCAAGTGTCAGGCTCTTCTCTCAATTCCACTAGGAGATTGCGAATAGCTTCTACCGCATCGTTACCAGTTTTCATCGTTCACCCCTCCAATGCCTAGGCGCTTTCGAGATACAGTTATTCAAAGAATTGCTCTCAAACAACTTTGTAAAGTTCCCCATATTTCGTGCGCAAATAACGAATGTACGGTTCAATGGAAAGTGGTTGGCCGGTGGCACGTTTGACCAACTCATTCGCGGTGAACTTGGCGCCGTGTTGGTAGATGTTTTCCTGGAGCCAGGCGTGCAGCGGGGTGAATTCGCCGCTGGCGATCTGGTCGGGAATCTGGGAGTTTGCCCGGAGCGCGGCGTCGTAGAATTGGGCGCTGAGGATGTTGCCGAGCGTGTAGCCTTGAAATACGCCGCCGATTTGTCCGCCGAACCAATGCACGTCCTGCAGCACGCCGTCGCGGTCATCGGGTGAGGCGATGCCGAGGTCGGCTTTGTAGCGTTCGCGCCAGGCTTCGGGCAGGTCGCGGACGGCCAGCTTGCCTTCGAGCAGTTGCAATTCGAAATCGAAACGGATCATGACGTGGAGATTGTAGGTCACCTCGTCCGCGTCGGTGCGAATCAGCGAACGCTCGACTTTGTTGATGGCGCGGTAGAACACATCAAGTGGAACGCTGCTGAGTTGCACGGGAAAAGCCGCTTGTAGTTCCGGATAGAAGAACCGCCAGAAGCCCCGGCCGCGTCCGACGAGGTTCTCCCAGAGCCGCGACTGGCTTTCGTGGACGCCCGACGAAGTTCCGCGCGCCAGCGGCGTGCCTTCCAACTCGCCGCGAATCCCCTGCTCGTACATCGCGTGGCCGGCTTCGTGGATGGTGCTGAACAGCGCGTCGCCCAGATCGTTCTCCTTGACGCGCGTCGTGATGCGCACGTCGCCGAGCGAGAACGTCGTGCAGAACGGGTGATGCGTCTTGTCCTGCCGACCACGCTGGAAATCGTAGCCAAGCTGTTTGACGACGGCGGAACCGAACGCGAGTTGTTGGGCCTCGGGGAAATTCTGGCGGAGACACGCATCGTCGGTGAGCGGTTGCGCGGTAATCGCTTGCACGAGGGGCACGAGTTCTCTGCGCAATTCGGCAAACAGCGCCCGAATCGTCGCCGCCTTCATTCCGAAATCGGCGAAATCAATCAACGGGTCGGCAATGTGGTCGTAACCAGGGAAATAATTTGCCAACTCGCGACTGTATTCGAGAGTCTTTTCGAGATACGGACGGACGGCGGCGAAATCGTTGGCGGGCCGCGCCTTCACCCATGCTTCGTAGGTGGCGGTTTGATGCGCGCTGAATTTCGCGACGAACGCGGGAGGGACTTTCACCGCGCGATCGTAATCGCGACGGGCAACGCGAATCAGCGCCGCCTCGTCGGAATCGGCGGGCAAGCTTCCTTCGCGCGACCGTAACTCCGTGAGCATGCGGCCAATGGAAGGATGCGTCAGCTTCTCGTGGGCGATTTGCTCCAAGGTCGCCATCTGCCGGCCACGCGCTTCGGCGCCGCCCGGCGGCATGTAGGTCATCTGGTCCCAGCTCAAGACGGCGGCGGCGGAGCGCACGTCATTGATCTCAGCGAGGCGCTGTTTCAGCTCTTCCAGCTTCGCTTCCATTACATCACCTCGAGCAGCAGGCCGCGAAGGTATTCGGTCTCGGGTATGGCAGGCAGAATCGGGTGGTCGGGCGATTGCGTGAGCACCTTCACCAGGCGCACGGTTTTCTTTGCGTCCGCGGCAGCTTCGACGACCACTGACTTGAACAACTCGGCGTCGATGTGATGCGAGCAGGTGAACGTGGCGAGGATGCCGCCGGGCGGAAGCATCTTCAGCGCGCGCAGGTTGATTTCCTTGTAACCACGGAGCGCGCCTTCGACGTTTTCCCGCGTGCGCGTGAATGTGGGCGGATCGAGCACGATCACGTCGTACTGGCGTTTGTCGCTATCGTATTTCTTCAAGACATCGAACGCGTTGGCGCACACGAACTCGATCTTTCCCGTCAGCCCGTTCAACTCGGCGTTCTTGCGCGCGCGGGCGATGGCGGTGTCGGAAATTTCGACGCACTCCACGCTCTTGGCGCTCGCCATGGCCGCGGCGAGGGCGAAACCGCCGTGGTACGTGAAGCAATCGAGCACACGTTTGCCCGCGCAGAGGCGCGCGACCTCGGCGTAATTATCGCGTTGGTCGAGGAAGAAACCGGTTTTCTGGTCTTCGAGCAGGTTGACCTCGATGGAGAATCCCGCAAACTGCGCACGGACGATGGCGCCGGTCTCGCCGAAGAGGACGCCTTTCGTTTCTTCCAGGCCTTCCAGTTTGCGACTGGGGACATCGCTGCGTTCGATGATGGCGCGCGGCTCTAACAATTCACGAAGAATTTCGACGATTTGCCCTTTGCGTTGGTCGATGCCCAAGGTGAGGGCCTGAATGACGAGATTGTCGCCGTATTGATCGACGATGAGACCGGGCAACTGGTCGCCCTCGGAGGAAACCACGCGGAACGCCTCGGTGTCGGCGATGGAGGTATCCTCGCGGCGATAGGCCAGGGCCTCCTCGATACGACGCGTGAAGAACGCGCGGTCGAGTTCCTCTTTCTGCGTGGTGAACCGCCGCACGGTGATTTGCGATTTGGTGTTGAGCAAACCGCGGCCAAAAAAGCGGTCTTTGTGGTCGCGGATGTCCACGGCGTCGCCGTTTTTGGGATTGGGATCGCCGGTGATTCGTTCGATGTCACTGGAGTAGACCCAACTGTGGCCCGCATAGAGGCGGCGTTCCTTGTTTTTCTTCAAAAATACAGACGGCATGTTGCTGACGCTAACAGAACTTTGTTATGCTGCCAACCTATCATGCAGATTTACGGACTCAGCTCGCTCGCGGCGTTCGGCGCGGGCTTCGTCAATGCCTTCGCCGGTGGCGGCACGTTGCTGACGTTCCCTGCCCTGCTCTATTCCGGCATACCGTCGATCAAGGCCAACGCCACGAGTACGGTGGCGGTCTGGCCCGGCTCCATCACAAGTTCCTGGGCGTATCGACGTCAGCTCAGCGAGAATCGGGCGCGCGTCTGGACACTCGCATTGCCGTCGCTGATCGGTGGACTTCTCGGCGCGGTCCTGCTGTTGCGGACGTCGGAGAGCTTCTTTCGGTTCATCGTGCCGTTCTTGATACTGCTCGCGTGCGCGCTGTTGCTGCTTAATGAGCCGATGGGCCGCTGGGTCTCTCAGAGGGCCAAGGCGCACCCGAAGAAACATGCGGCGGCGATTTGGATCTCCCAGTTCGCCATCGCCGTCTATGGAGGCTACTTCGGCGCGGGCATGGGAATCCTGATGCTGGCGGCAATGGCGATCTTTCTGCCGGAAGATTTACAGGCGGCGAACGGCATCAAGAACTTCCTCGCAGTAGTCATCAACGGCATCGCGATTATCTATTTTCTCGCAGTCGGCGCCGCGGCCTTGCAGGTCGCGCTGGTGATGGCGATCGCGGCCATTGCAGGCGGATTCGTCGGCGCCAAACTCGCGCAACGGATGTCACCCCGCATCTTGCGCGGCGCCGTCGTGGCCTTCGGCGTAATCGTGGCTGTGCATTTGATGGTGAAGAAGTGAAGTTTGCAAATACGGTGGGAGGGAGAGCGAAACTGTGCTACATATCAGGTGGTTAGGTATACAATGGCCACAAAGGTGAAGATGACTTCTTGGGTGGTGGCAGGCGGCTTTGTTCTTTTCGGTGCCCTATTTGCGTTGGACGTTGCAAAGTTCAAAGACATTTCCACGGAGTTGGAAATATCTTTACCTCGTCTGATTGCCGCGGCGTTTGTTATCGGCCCTTGGGGTTGGTTTGCGCTGGCAGTCTTGGCCGCTGGAAGTGTCATCCTTAACGACTTGAGATTTCACTCGCGTCTTCCGACTCCCATTCTCACGCTGCTTGTTTGTGCGGTGGTTCTGTATATCGTCACCGCTTTATTCCTCCCCGTGATTAACGTTGCGTTCTCTGCTGGGTGATGGGGACCATCTCACCGTCACGGCCACCAGCGGGCGTCTTCGTCGGTGGGCTGGGTGGTGGGGGCGAATTGCTTTTTGATGTGGCCGGTGATGCAGGAGACGATCATGGCGATGATGGTTTCTGGGACGCCATCGAAATACTTGCTTTGCGGGCGCATGTCGCACGGGTCGTTGACGTAATCGACGACGAAATAGCGACCATCGTGTTCCAGCGCGATCTCGGTGCTGAAAAAATCCAGTTGGGATACATCGGCGATGATGCGCACGATTCGGCTGAGTTCATCCACGTTCACGTGCGCGCGGTCTGAGGGCGTGACGACGCCGTAACGGTGCGTAGTGTCGTCCCACCAACACGGGATGATCGTGCCGCAGACGAAATAGACGCGAAACCAGGCGCGGCGATTGTTAAGAATTTGCGGGACGATGCGCTGCTGGATGAGGAAGCGCTGGTTACGGAATTTGGCGCGGGTTTGCATGATGTCGTCCGGCCGCGTCGCGCCGATCACGACGCCGAAACCGCCGCCGCCTTTCGCCGGCTTCACGACAAACGGCGATGCCAACGGTTCGATCAGGCGCGCGTCAAAATTCGGCTCGTTCTCGTAGGGCGGCAGGATAATGGTGAGCGGCAACTGCAGGCCGCGCGCGAGAAGTTCGCCGTGGATGTTCGCCTTGTCGATGGACCGGCGATAGTGGTGTTGCGCGTTGATGAACTTCGCGCCCTTCGACTGCAGCAATTGGTTGAACTTCAGGAAGCGCTCGTCCTCGTCGCTGGCGCGGTCGAGGAAGTAGGTGAAATTCCGCTCGCCGTTCTGTACTTCGAGAAAGGTTTGCTGGAGGTTGTGGACCCCGACGAGGTAGCAACTTAAGCCCGCATGAAGACAGGAGCGGTCAAGCTGGTTGACAAAATCCTGGTCGAACTGCCAGTTCCAGGCCAATCCGAAATGTATTTCAGTCGAGCGTCTGGCGGTGGTGTCCATTTCCCTCTTGCGTTGTGCAGCAGCTCTTTATAGCAGCTTCCGCACCCAACGGGCGTGCTGAGGGAGGAGCACCGGACCCTGATTTTACAGGGGTCGGAGCGTCGTTCAACTCGGGGTATTCGAAAACCTTGCCTTCGTAATTGCGAATGATGACGCGCTGTTTGTCATGCGCCAGTACGTACTCGGGCCCGATGGGCACCTTGCCACCGCCGCCGGGCGCGTCGATGACATACTGCGGCACCGCGTAACCGGTGGTATGACCGCGCAGCGCTTCGATGATCTCGATGCCCTTGCGCACGGTGGTGCGCAGATGATGCGTCCCCTTGACCGGATCACATTGGTAAATGTAATACGGTCGCACTCGCATCATCAGCAGTTTGTGCACGAGCTTTTTCATGACCGCCGCGTCGTCGTTTACCCCACGTAACAACACGCTTTGGTTCCCCAACGGAATCCCCGCATCGGCAAGCCGACCGCACGCCTCCCTGACTTCGTGCGTGGCCTCCTTCGGGTGATTGGTATGAATGCTCATCCACAGCGGATGATACTTCCGCAACATCGCGCACAACTCGGGCGTGATGCGTTGTGGCAGGAAAATCGGGATCCGTGTCCCGATGCGCAGAAATTCAACATGCTTGATGGCGCGCAGTTCGCGGAGCACGTGCTCAAGCCGCTCGTCACTGAACAGCAACGGATCGCCACCGCTCAACAATACGTCGCGCACTTCCGTGTGTTCGCGGATGTAATTGATGGCTGCGTCAAATTCCGTGTGCAGTTGCTGTTCACCCGCGCCGCTGACCACACGGCTGCGTGTACAGTAACGACAATAAGCCGCGCAACGGTCGGTCACCAGAAACAGCACGCGATCCGGGTAGCGATGCACGAGACCCGGGACAGGCATGTGTTCGTCTTCACCGCACGGGTCGGCCATCTCCCACGGGGCCGTGACCATTTCCTCGGCGCGCGGGATGACCTGGGCGCGGATCGGACAGTTCGGATCGTTGACGTCAATGAGGTTGAAAAAGTAGGGCGTGATCGCCATCGCCAAGTGATGGCCCGCCTGGGAAACGCCGTCCCGCTCAGTGGGCGTCAACGGCATCAACGCCTCAAGGGCCTCCAGCGAAGTGATGCGGTTGCGCAACTGCCATCGCCAGTCATTCCAGTCAGCCTCCGGCACGCGCGCCCAGATGCCCCGTCCCGCCGACGGGAATTGTTCGTCGATAGAAGAAGATTCCAGAGAAGATGATTCCGAATTCACGCGGTTGGGATGCTGGAATGGGGGCGAAAGTTTCACCCCGAGCGGTGACGCTTCAACGCTTGGTTTGCCCCATTCTCCCCCAGGCTCGTCGGTCTGCATTGCTCCGGGAAGTATAGAACATCGACGGCACGTGTCAAGCGGGGGGGATTTGGGGGTAGTGTCCTAATTTTACTTCGACTCAGCGTCTATGACATACCAAGAGGAATACCGTAGCAAGAGGCTAGGAAGTACAAAAGCCATGAACAGGGCTACGAATAGCAAAAAGAGCGACACCATCAGTATCCAAAACCTTGCCCGATGGTGCGTAGTGCTCACCTCTGTGCCTTGCCCTTCTTCTTAGCAAACGTGCAATACAGAATCGCAGTTGCTAGGGCAATCAGAATGCAGGTTGTAATAATTTGAGATCGCGTGTCCCAGTTGGTCAGGCCAATGATGTAGGCGATCAGGCTTAACGCACCGGCGACAAGTACGATTCTTTGAGGGATATTCACTTCTGCCCTTGCTCGCTTAGGATTTTAAGGGGGGAAAAATCAATGCAGCCAAGATACCGAGAATGGCCGCAATAAGCACCAATATCCAGAAGGACTTCCTTTTGAACCTGCTCATTTTGAACGTGATCATTCCTGCGCCTTGCTCGCAATAGCAGCCCTTACAGCCGTTTGTGGTGATTCGCCAGGGGGAAGTTCCAAGACGGTGATACAGTGCGGCTCATTGCCCTCCTGCATAACCCAAAGCTCCGCCAAAGACTCCCCAAAATCAAGACACGAGTTGGACGATTTCTTCCGAGCTTCATTGCCGGTATCACACGCACACTGTCACGTCGACGACCCCTCGCGGTGAGGCGCGGCCAATGCGCCAAGTATATAAATGCCCTAATTTGCATCGGCAAACTGTAGCCGAAGCTTACGCTTCGGCTACAAAACACCAACGCTACCTCCGATTCGATTCATTTGACTTTTCATAATTGAATGCGCATGGTGGGTGGGAAATATGGCACGAGCTTTTACGTGGCTCTCGCTTCTGGGCGTGTCCGTCTGGCTGTTGTTTCCGACGGAGCGCCACTCTTCATCTTCCACCCCGCATCGACAATACGCGCCGGTGATCCGTCACGGCACGGGCAAGTCGGCGAACTGGGCCGGGTACGTGACAGCGACGGACCTGACCATTCCCGTCAAACATTCCGTGACCGATGTGCAAGGGTCGTGGCGGGTGCCGACCGTCGCTGCCGCCGGCACGCAGGAAACTGCGTCGGCAATCTGGGTGGGAATTGACGGCAGCTCCGACAGGACCGTGGAGCAGATCGGCACCGAACAGGATTGGCACTTGGGGGCGCCTTTGTACTACGCATGGTTTGAGATGTATCCCGCGCGCGGATTTTTCCTCACGGAGTTTCCCGTTGAGCCAGGCGATCAGATCAGCGCGGAAGTCCAATTCATTCCCAAGAACCAATTTGTCCTCAGCATCACCAACCTCACGCAAGGCGTCGGGTTTTCGATCACCAAGAAACGGTCCGCCAAGCGCACCTCGGCGGAATGGATCGTCGAAGCCCCGTTCTTCCGGCACATCCTTCCCTTGGCGGATTTCGGGAGCGTGAGCTTTACCGGGTGCTCGACGACCATCACGAATGTCGAGGGTCCGATCAATAGCAGCTCGTGGACAAACGAGAGCATAACGATGGAGAATCCCCTCACCAGCACGGTTCTCGCCCAAACGTCCGCTCTCATAAGTGGCGGAACTGCGTTTACGGTTGAATGGCGGCATAACTGAAGTCGTAAGTTTGCGCGGTCGCTGCGTTCCGTTTCTCCTTCACCACCCCGCCGTGCAAGATCCACCAATTTAAAGCTCTGGACATCGGATTCCGATAGTGGTAGAATGCGAGGCGTGATGATTGGCAACGTGATGCGAGGATGTCCGCCTTCGAGAGACCGCTTCCTCCTTCGCCAGGGCTTCTGCCGTCGCACTTCGTGCTGTGGCGGACAAGTCGGCACGGCAGACGGGGCCTATATACGTTTTTGCGAAACGAACCCATTTTACTTTCGAGGATTTATTGGTGTATTACTCTTTTTCACAGGAACTTATGAAAGTTGCAGAAGCGTTTGCAAATGGGTTCGTTCTGGAAAAACGAACCCATTTTTGGGGTGTTCATGGGTCAGATTGAAGGCTTCTTAGGGCAAATGAGACGGATACAAGGGAGAATCGTGAACGAGGGAAAATCCGGCCTACTGGGCGAAGCTGACGCGGTAGTAGCGCTTCGGGAAGGTCACGGCGTTCGGATCCACGGTGGTCGGGGTGGGCGAATCACCGCCCGGCTCGAAGCCGATCACGCTATAGATCCAGTCGAGGTTCGCCGAGATGCGGGTGCTGTAGAAGGCGCTGGGGACGGGGCGCACGTCGTCGATGAGGATCCAGTCAGAGGGTCCGTCCTGCTGGAACAATTCACGGCGGTCGACGAGCGCCGCCGTGAAGGTTGTGTTGTCGACGTCGTTGCTGAATTCGCCGTCGACACCGTGGTTGATCCCCGCGAGTTTCCAAACGCCGTCTTGCTCGATGAACACGCCCCCGCTGGAGTCGCCGTCGGAGAGGTGGCACTCGTTCGACCCGCCGCTGCCGTTAAATACCACGCGCAGCACGTCGCCGACGCCGACACCGAGATTGGTGATCGAAGCCACGTCGTTCTCACCCCAGCGCTGGACGCCGTCGGCTATGCCCCAGTACCAACCGTTGGTCTGTCCGCCGACGACGACGGGCACACCGCGTTGCGTGCCGCGGCCGAAGACGACGAGGTGCTTGTTGGTTTCATCGGAAGAAGTGTACAGCGGGGCGTAACTGGGAAATGTCTCGCGCACCTGCCAGATGGTGAGGTCGCTGTCGAAGGTCTTGAAGGCGGCGATGGGGTGATAAGGAAGTCCGTTGAAGAGGAAGATGTCGTTGGTCGTGCCGCCGACGTGGTTCGCGGCGATGAAGAACTGCGGCGCGATGGGTGTGCCGAGGAAGCTGAGCCAACGGCCCTGATATTGCCAACCGCTGTTGGCGAGAACGCCCGTGGGGGCCGTCGTATTGAAACCCGGATCGCTCGTCGACTGGAAGAGTACCGCGTCCGCACGCGATGCGCCGATCAGCACCGAGGAAATACAAATGCACGCGACACCCAGGCCGCGGTGCAATCGGTTCTTTTTGCCGTTCATAATAACCAGCGCGCTGACAACTCCACCGTCCCCACTCTATCCCGAGGAAGTTTCGTTGAGTTTAGCATGGGAATTCCTTCCCGGCCAGCCTATTTCCTTGACGCTATCTTTCCGAACGGACTAGCATTCTCAGTCATTGCCAAGCTTGACCGTGTGGTGCGGATATTATGAAAAGGGTTATCGCTGTTATACTTCTGTTGATCGCCATTGTCGCGGCGGCGCTCATTTATTTCACTCTTGGCAAACCTGCGCCTCGCGCTGCCAGCCTGCTACCCGAGTCGACCCTCGCTTTTCTCGATATCCCCGACATTTCGAAATCGCGGACTGAATTTACGAAGACGGAGTTTTACGCCCTTTGGCATGAACCGGAGGTGCAGGCATTCCTGGCGCAGCCGCTGGCCGCGTTGCGCGAGGTGTCCCAGACCGCGGGCGCCCCGAAGGACGCTGACACCATCGGTGGTCTGGTCCTGGGAGCGATGCAGGGAGAAGTGTTTCTTGCGGTCACACACGTGACGCTTTTTCCGGGGTTCAATCCGGGACTGGTCTTCGGCGTTGATGTTCGCACCAAGCGCATCGAGACCATCGCGGGCCTTTACAAACTCGAAGGCGAACTCAAGCGGTCCTATCCGAGCGGGACGTATCAGACCAAGGAGTACCTCGGCATAAAATACGCCGTCTGGGAAGCGACGCCCGGCTACCCGATTTGCCACGCGTTTTTCAATTCAATGGTGGTCTTCACGTTCGGCGAAGATACGATGCGCGACACGATCGCCAGTTGGACCGGCCAGGTCCCGCGCGATTTCAAACGCCTCGCCGACAGTGCGAAGTTCAAGAATATCCAACAGCACGCCTCGAACGACCACGATTTCCTGGCGTATTTCAACGTGGAGGAAATGCTCGGCCTCGTTGGCCCGCTTCTCGCGCTTTCGCCACAAACCGCCGGTATGTACCAGAAATTCTCACGCATCCAGGCTTCGGCTTATAGCATGACCTTCCGGGATCGTGGCATCGAGGACGTCGGGTTTGTCGCCTACTCCAGCGGCGTGCCCAAACCCACGCCGCCCACGCAGCGGAAGACGCTCGCGCTCACCACGCCGGATACGCTTGCCTACTCCGTCGGTTCCGCCGACCTGCCGGCCATGTACGAAGAGGTGATGCAGTCACTCTCGCAATCGGGCAATGCAGATTTGATGCTGTCGGTCGGGCAGTTTCAGCAGGCGCTGCGCAGTCGCGGCATTCGCATGAGCGAGGATGTTTTGCAAAAACTGGGCCCGGAGTTTGCCCTGGTCGCCAACTGGCCGGCCGACACCCGCGTGCCCAAGATTGCCATCGTCAGCGAGATCACCGATGCGGAGAAGCTCCGGCCGTCGCTCGATTCGACGATGGACGCACTCAAGGAAAGCTGCGTGGGAACCAATAACGACGCGCAGCCGTGGGATGAAACCGAAAGCGCCGGCCAGAAGCTCCGCTCTCTCCACATCGGCCCGCAACTTTTTGCGCCCACGTACGCGGTGACCGACCGGTTTTTTATCCTCGCCAGCAGCCCCGACTACGCGCGCGCCTTGCTCGCCCAGTCGAAAGAACCGAAGCCGACGTTGGCTACCAGCACGGTATATCAACAATCCATGAAACGCTTGCCCGAGAATGGGTCCTCGTACCATTACGCCGACCTGCGCGGCCTGTTCACGTCTGCGTATGGTCTTATGAAAACCGTCCTCGTGCAAACTGGCAGCAACCAATTCGTTGACCTGAACAAACTTCCCCAACCTGAGACGATTGGGAAACACCTGTTCCCTCTCGTCTCCGCGACTGTCAGCGAGCCGCAGCAGTCAACCTCGACATCGTTCTCGCCGCTGGGCAAGTCGCTCGCCGTGATCGTCGGCGTCGGTGGCGCGGTTTGGGCCGTCAACACCTTCGGGCCGCAGCTCCAGCAATCCGTTATGCCAACCTTGCCCAAAAAGTCTTCAAGTAGGGCTGTTCCTTCGGCGCCACGCGAAAATCAAACGGCAGCGTCTCAAACTCCAGCGAGTCCGTGAAGCGCTCGCAGTTTTGCGCGGCGATCTGGATGCTCTTCTCGAATTGCTCGGCATCCAGTGTCCGCTGGTTCGTCGAGCAGAGCAGTAAACCGCCCGGCGCAACCAACGGCACGGCCAGCGCCGCCAGTTCCTCGTAGTCGCGCGCGGCTTGGAACACACGCCCCTTCTTCGTCGTCGAAAACGTCGGGGGATCGAGAATGACAACATCCCAACGCTGCCCGCGCTTGGCCAGCCGCTTCAGCCACTCAAACGCATCCCCGAAAATGAAATCGTGCGCTGCCGGATCAAGGCCGTTCGCGCGGAAGTTGTCCTTCCCCCACTCCAGGTAATTCTTCGACAGATCCACACTCGTCGTCACCGCGCCCGCTTTCGCCGCCGCGACGGAAAACGCGCAGGTATAGGCGAACGTATTAAGCACGGTTTTCCCTTTCAGCGGCAACGCCAGTAAATGTCTTCGGTTCTCGCGCTGGTCGAGGAAAATGCCGGTCGCCAGTCCTTCACCGAAACTAATCAGGAAGGTAAGGCCGTTCTCGCGAATGGATCCTCGCTGCCCCAATTCGCTCCCGCAAACCAGCCGCGGCGTCAGCCGCTTTTGCTTCGTTGCCAACTGCGCGTAGATCGCTCTCGGCCCGCACTCTTTCCGCAGTCGATCGATCAACTTGGCCTCTCGCGCCATCGCCGCCTCGGTTTGCCACTGGACCAGCAACGTCCCCGCGTACGAATCGACGATCACCTCCTCAAAACCATCGGCCGTCCCGCTAATCAGGCGGAATGCGTTTGTCGACTCATTGAACAAGGGCTCGCGAAACTCCGTCGCCGCTACCAGCGCGTCCACCTCATCGAAGGCCCGTGGCACCGAAGCCTCGAACAACACGCGTTCTGCCGTCGCCGGGTGTTCGAAGTCGAGCTTGTACGCGTGGAGCATCAATCGCGGCGCTGCCTTGCCCTCGTAGAGTGCATCACCAAGTATCGGGAATCCGCTCTCCGAGGCGTGCCGTCGAATCTGGTGCGTCTTGCCCGTGAGTGGTCGTGCTTGCGTCAGGAAATACTCACCGTGCGTATCGACAAACTCAAACTCCGTCACGCAGTTCGGCGACTTCGCCCAAAACTTCTGGCGCGTCGGGCGCACGGCACTGAGCAGCAAATAGGTTTTCTCGACAGTGTGCTTCTCGAACTGCTGGGTCAGCGATTGGTTGGCCCGCTGCGTCTTGCCAAACACGATCACGCCTGACGTGTCTTTGTCGAGCCGCTGGAGAATAGAAAGGTTCCGCCAACGCGGTTCACGCTTGGTCAACCACTCGTGAATTCCATCCGGCGTGAACCGATCGGGCTTGTGCGTGTTGATTCCCGATGGTTTATTGACGACCAGCAGGTGGTCGTCCTCGAAGAGAATAAGTCCGTTCACAAGACGACGGCGCTCAACCGGGCGGCCACTCCATCGGCCGACCCCCGAGCAGATGCACGTGCAGATGCGGCACCGTTTCGCCCGCGTGCGCTCCCTTGTTGATCACCACGCGATAGCCCGAGCCGTCGATACCTTCCTTCCGCGCGATCTCGGCCGCCACCGTCAGCAGATGCCCCAGCAACGGTTCATCCTCGGCCTTCGCCTCCGACACCCGCGCAATGTCCTTCTTCGGCACGATGAGAATGTGGATCGGCGCCTTCGCGTCAATATCGCGGAACGCCAGCGCGCGCTCATCCTCGTAAACAATCTTGGCGGGAATCTCCTTGCGGATAATCTTCGCGAAAATGTTGTCGGCCATGGCCGCTACTCCACCACGGCGAGTCTCAGGCACTCGGCCTTTGCCGGCCGCACCCGCGCCACGCGTTCGCGAACGTAGTCGACGATTTCCTCGGCCAACTCCCGACACCCAACCGTCCAGCGTCGCGCGCCGCGCAACTGCATCACGCACGCCCGCAGCCCGTCCACCTCGATCACCGCAAGCCGATGGTCCGAAGCTGCACCCAGTTCGGAATCCAGCTGCCTAAAAAACTCGAGCTCAAACGCCGCGCCCACTCGCGCCGCCAGGTCGTTGAGATGAATCGCCGCGCAGTGTTCGCGTCCGGCGTACGCCTCGGAAATCTTCTCAAAGCCCAGCGTCGCCAAAACCGCGACTACAATCTCCACAATCTCGCGCGTCGGGATCACCCCATCCGAGCGTGATTTGATCGCGTACGCATGCACCGCCGCCGCCACGGACTCCGCCAGCCACCAGTCCGAATGCCCCGCACGCTCCGCGACATCCTGGATCGACAGTGCTAGCTGCTGTTCGTCGAATGGCGCCATGCGCCCGTCTTCAAACTTGACCCACGCCATATCTTCGAGCGCTTTGATCATGATTTCCCCAACTGTTTGATCTCGTCAATGAACTGCTCCGCGTCGCGGAACTGCCGATACACCGAGGCGAACCGCACATACGCCACCTCATCCAGCTTGCGCAGGTGCTGCATGATGCGTTCGCCGATCTGCTTCGACGGCACTTCGCGACCGAATTCGTTTTCCAACTCAGTGATCACCCGCTCGGCCAGCAACTCGATATCCTCCGTGCTCACCGGCCGCTTCTCGCACGCCTTCTCCAGGCCCGCCAGCATCTTGCGACGGTCAAATTCCTCGTACTGGCTATTACGCTTCTTCACGCGCAACTTCTCGCGGAAGATCTCCTCGTAGGTCGTGAACCGCGCCCCGCATTTTAGGCACTCCCGCCGCCGCCGAATCAACAACCCGTCGCGGCTACTGCGCGAATCAATGACTTTATCGTCCGCCCCCGTGCATTTTGGACACCGCATAATTCTTTTGAAACCTCTAACTGCAAACCCCTTGCTACCACGCAGCCCGCGACCGGTCAAGAGGGAACGCCCCGTCAATAGTTTTTCCGAAAACCTTATCACGCTCCTTTCTCTCCTAGTGGCGTGGGCGTTCCGCCCGCGTGTCGTCATTTTTCTCCTCGCCAGCTGTACCGGCCAGATTTCCGCATCGCCTTTCATCAGTCGCATTCAACTTATCAGTCCCAATTTGGGTTCGTTTCTCGTTTTGTCGCCACCAGACCCCCATAAATACCCCTTAAATTGGGTTCGTTTTGGAAAACGAACCCAAATATTTTGAGCGTTTTTTTCATCTATAACACCCTATAGCCCTGATAGATAGCCTCTGTTTCCCGAGCGAAATAAATTGGGTTCGTTTCGCAGAAACGTATATAGGCCCCCGTCTGCCGTGCCGACTTGTCCGCCATAGCACGAAGTGCGACGGCGGAAGCCCTTGCGAAGGCGGACGAGTCGCGTCGAAGCCTTGGCGAAGATGGATCAAATAATGCATCTCCACCATCCTACAATTATCGTAATTCGATGTCAAGTAGAAGCGGAGTGCAGCACTGGCTGCGCGACACGCGGCGATGTTGTTTTCGCCGCAACCGCCTCTCTCGTCCGAAGCATTGGGGCATACGGCAACGCCCGTAAGCATCCGGGTTTTAGAGGGCGAAAATCACCCGAAAACTGTGAAAATACCCTTTCTGGATCGGTCCGTAGCTAAGGCTCTGCCAGGATTCGGGGAGGTTGTGGCGAGGGGATCAATCCAAAATCAGCGCTCTTCGGTCACTGCGACTTACTCGGGCCAGGCCGCGGCGAAGACCAACAAATGCAACCAGGGTGCCGACGACCAACGCGAACACGCTCGGTTCTGGAACCGCCGTAATATCATCGACCCCCAGCGTGGCGGCAATCGGGTCACCTTCGACCGACGGAGAGGCGGAGTCCAGAATGCGGAGCTGTCCGGTGAAGTTCGTCAGCATATTGTCAAAGCTGATGCCGGGCGTACCCACCGCGGTAAAATCGGATGCGATCAGTGGGAAAAATGCCTGGTGCCAATTGGCATCGGCGGGGAGAGAGAACGCCGTTGTTGCCGCGTACCCATTGGGTTTACTGATAAAAAACGCCAGGCGCATGGAGAGAGGTTGCGCGCCGAAGTTGGCCAGTTCCAACGTGATGCCGGTGATTCCCGCGCCGGTGTAGTTGCCCAGCCATTGGGAAGTATTCAGGATCACCAGCCTGCTATCGGTACCAAATCCTCCGGTGGATATCACCCGCATGTATTGATCACCAGAACCGCCCGGGCCACCAGTGGCGATGTTGCTTGGCTGCGTCCCGCCGCCTGTGTGCCAGCCATCCGCTGTCCCATCTTGAAAATTATCGATCTGCCCAAGAGTCACGGCGTTGACGGAACCTGACAGTGCGACGAAAAGAATCGCCACGCAAATCGAGCCGACCAAAGTACGCCAGGATGAAATTCTCGTTACGTGCAACTCGCCGTTGATGAATGCTCTCATACCCTCATTTCTCCGTATTGTCCCTAACGTCAGGAGGCCTAAGTCGCCTCTCCGCATCGTAAGAGACACCACTTCGCAGTTTGTTCCGGCAATCGCGCTGGCCCGCAAAAAAACGCCTTGTAAGCGCCTCAATAGCTTGGTCTTTCGTCATCCCCGGTCAGGATTCGTCCTCTTCCTGGCCTATGGTCATCCGACACCCGCGAACCACTCAAATCCAAACCAACAGATCCCCTGACGCTCCATCTAAGAGAATCCGGCCCAATTCCTTGCCTGCCCGCCGGATTAGGCGTACAAAACCGCTTGTGAAAGCCCACATACCGGAAGAGAAAAGGGCGACCGAATTCCTCGCCAACGAGCGCACGTTTCTGGCATGGATCAGGACGAGTATCGCCGTCATCAGTCTCGGCTTCGTCGTGGCCAAGTTCGGCGTCTGGCTGCGCGAACTGGCCACACGACTGGCCCCACAGCTACCAATCCGCAGCACAGGCATGTCGCTGCCGATCGGCATAGCCATGATGTCCCTCGGCGGTGCGCTCGCGGTCCTGGCAGCGTGGCATTACCACCTCGTGAATCTGGCCATTGAACGCGGCGAAGTGCGCGCCAACCGCGGTCTGATCGTGGCCGTGACTGCCGGCGTCGCCCTCCTCGCGCTGGCGATGATCATCTACCTGCTGGTAGCCTCGGAGCAATTATGAATTCCCTCGCCACGAAGGCTGTTGGAAGCCGCGTGCCGTCACGCGACGGTGTTCCGACTGCGGAATTCGCTTACGAGCTTACTCGTGAAGATGCGTAGAAATGCGACTAACGCGCTCCCTCCGAAGACCGGTAAGCTCCCTTACGCTCGTTGAGTCCATTCCGGCCTTGAGTGCTTGAAGTATGAAGGTATCCTCAAGCAACCCGATAACGGTATCCAGTCGCTTTGCAACACGTTCTTGCTCGCTCTCAGCGTTTTGCATGTTAGTTCTTCCTCTTCTTTGAGTTTAAGTGTTTCACTATTCGCGAAACGCGATTCAGATCGCAGCCGACAATCTCACGAATGCTCAACTGCGGCACACCTGCAATACCTAGTTGGATTATCATTAGATCTTTTAGCAGGTCTTCTGTTCCGCGCCCGCTGTTTGCAACTTTTTTCATTTCACTTCCTCCAAATCTACGAGTCACAACATGATAATGTCGCGAAGTTTTCGAGCCATAAAACCATCAACCGCATCATTCCCTTTATGATTTTTCAGATCTGAAAGTTCGAGAACGTCGCAGTCCTCCAAAACCATGACGCGATTGGGACCCGCGTCCATTATGTACTTGCATGTCCGCAATGCGTGGTGTTTGTCTGCAATTTCGCGACAAGCCAGAATGCCAAATCGTCCCTGTTTGTCATGAAAGCGGCCGATAAGCTGGTCAAATTCAGGATTTTCGATGTCGCGTGAATAGTTCTTGCACTCAACGAAAACGTACGGACAGAAGATCTGGTGAAGCGCGTTGAGCTCGTAGAAAAAACCGTGCGTCGACATATTGCGATAAACGATGTCGATACGCTTTCGGCCTTCATCGACTTTCTCCTCCATTTTGCCTTGAATCAAGGATGGCTCAAAGACGTTGGAGAGGGTTTCGAAGATTAGCTTGTGATAAGTACTAGCGGTTTTGGCGCCGGTCCTGATGTTAGCTAGCCGCGTCTGCAATGAGAGTGCCGAGACCACACGGGCTGTCGCATACGGTTTCGTAGCCGAGAGAATTACGTCTGCTATGAACTCTGCAGTAATCGAACGCGGCAGCAATCCCTGCTTGGCGTTCAGGCGGCGGATTAATTCCGTGCGCTTCGGCAAGTCTGGCCCTTGAAAAAGGGATTCAAGGCCGAATTTATCCACCAAACGAAATTCGCGCAGTGCCTCCGTCAGCCGGTGAAGCCGCCTTTGCGATTCATTTTGCGAGTGGTTTTGCAATTTTGGATAGCTTTAAGATATTTTCGGCGTCCGTCCATTTAAACAATAGCTTGCGGTCGGTACGAATACTGTCGATCCAATGTAAGCCCTCAAGATGCGTAAGAATCTTCGAGATATTCGCGCGGCTCATCTTTGTTGATTTCATTAGCTCGTCTTGAGAGCGAGGACCATCCCCAAGTGCGAGGTAGACGCCTGCGGAGTGCTTTTTAGCGGCAAATTCTTCCTTCACGTAGGCATCTTTTGTAGGACTAGACGCCAATTGGAACCATTGCATCCTCTCGATATTGTCTACGTGCGTACGGATATACGCTATGTTCTGATCAGTGTCAGACATGTCTCTTATGTGCCGCCTTTCTTTTTATGTCGGTAAAGAGCCATCTGGACGGTGGCTGCAGTCGTGTCCACTACGTCGGCAATCTCCTGATTAGACGCCCCCGTAGTTGAAAGCAGTACGATTAATTGATTCTGCTGCATCGTACCCTTCAATTGCGCCGCTAGGAGCCGGTTTGTGATTTTCGCCTGTATAAATAAGTCGGCGAAGCCGACGGCTTTCTCTCGTATCATTTTGTTAGCCCTTTGCCTTTCGTGCTTTCGCGATCGCGGAGGCAACGTCGCCGGGAGACATTGCCAAAATTGCCGCAATCCGGTTGCTTGGAATTGCCAGTTCGTTCAATCGACGTATTGCCTCCGACTTCGATGTGAAGTTACCGTGAAGCGCAATCGTCACACGGGTTAGATCGTTAATCGCATCTATTATGGCTTGTTCACTCATTGCCCCCCCCTTTCAAGGCGGATGCCTTAGCACGTTGAATTATCATCCTCACGGCATCTTCTTTCTTGCTGAGGAATTCGCCAATCTCGCGATTGGTGAAACCTGCCTTGTGCAAGAGAAGTTCCGGTTTCGCGAATGCACCCCCGCCGGTCAGGGACTGTAATTGAAAGAAGGTCAGTGCCTTCATGTACTTTACAAGCTCATCCATGGTTCTTTATCCCCCATAAGATTACTTGTACCTGATCTCGCGCAAGTAGGCAATACATTTAATTTACGCCTACTATAACATATTTGAGGACAGCATATTACATTATATTCACGGCGGTTGGTTGCTAAAAACCTAGGTTGACAGGCAGGAGCATTGGCTTGGACACGCGTGCTGGGGTCAGGTCTCATCATCAGACAATCGGTTGCCGCCACCCCTCCCTATTCACCCTTCTCGTCCCACCAAATATTCCCGCTTGACATGCAACCATTTGGTTGCATATTATGGCGCGTATGGATGCAGTCTTCAAAGCCCTGGCCGATAGCAGCCGCCGCGAGTTGCTCGATCAACTGCGCGCCAACAATGGGCAGACGTTGACCCGGTTGTGCAAGCACCTCGATATGTCGCGGCAGGCGGTCACCAAGCATCTGGCGCTACTGGAAGCGGCGAATCTCGTCGCCACCGTGTGGCACGGACGCGAAAAACTGCATTACCTCAATCCAACCCCGTTGCACGAGATCTACGAGCGTTGGATTGGCAAATACGAGCGCCATCGCCTCCAGGCGTTGGGCGATCTGAAAAAGGGTCTCGAAGAAAAACCGAAAGGATAACGCCATGGACAAACCCCAATTCGTTTATGTGAACTATATTCGCACCACGCCCGAAAAACTCTGGGCCGCCATTACCAACCCGGAATTCGCCCGCCAGTATTGGGGAGGCAATGAAAACGTCTCCAACTGGAAGAAAGGTTCAAAATGGGAACACGTTACTGATGACGAGAAGCATACCGTCCGCGTCACTGGCGAAGTCCTGGAAAGCATACCGCCCAAACGTCTGGTCCTGACCTGGGCTGATCCAGCGGCGCCGGAGGACGTTTCGCGCGTGACGTTTGAAATCGAGCCTATCGAAGACATGGTCCGCCTCAACGTGGTCCATGGCGACTTCAAGCCCGGTTCGGTCATGGCCAACAAGGTTTCCCAAGGCTGGCCGCTGGTGCTCGCCAGTATGAAATCCTACCTCGAAACCGGCAAGGGCCTCGACATCTGGACCGCAAAGGGAGGTCGCTGTTCGTAACCCGTCAGAAGCATCGGGGACGAACGGTGACATGTTTCAAGAGTGTGAGGGTTGGTCAGGGGATCAACCCTCACTCTTAACAGCTCGTCAACAGCTTTCCCGTAGCGCGCCAACTTTCCCTGTGTTATACCTCGCGCGTGCGTACTTGGAAACGCCGCGTGATGATCTACCTTCTTTTAATCCCCCTCCTCTACATCGGATTCGCCCTCTGGATCATGTGGAAGGAACCCGATTTCCTCTACCATCCCAACCGCGAAATCGAGCAGATGCCCGATCAACTCGGACTCAAATACGAAGATGTCACCCTGACCGCTTCCGATGGTGTCCGGATCAACGGCTGGTTTTTACCCGCCGAAGTTTCGACGAAGGCGGGCGTGGACGCCAATGCTTTGCCCTCGCCCACAAAACCGACCGTGCTCTTCTTCCATGGCAACGCTGGCAATATCTCTGACCGCCTTGAGAAAACCGGCATCTTCCGCGACCTCGGCGCCGACACCTTCATCATCGACTACCGTGGCTACGGTCGCAGCGAAGGTCAGCCGAGTGAGGAAGGCACCTACCGCGACGCGCAGGCCGCTTATGAATACCTGACGCAAACACGCAAGCTGGCACCGCGCTCCATCGTTGTCTATGGCGAATCACTCGGCAGCGCCATTGCCGCCGATCTCACAAGCAAAGTTGAAGTCCGCGGACTTGTCATGGAGGAAGGGTTTACGTCAACCGCCGACGTCGGCCAGGAAATATTCCCATTCTTTCCCGTACACTGGCTCGCCCGCAACAGGTACGACACGATCAGCAAGCTGACGCGCATCCACATTCCGCTGCTGATCTTCCACAGTCGCGAGGACGAGGTCATCCCTTTCCGCCATTCACAACGCCTGCTCGCCGCCGCCAACGACCCCAAACAATTCGTCGAACTCCACGGCGGCCACAACGACGCGTTCGCCGTCAGCGCCACCACCTATTGCGCCGCCCTCAAAAACTTTTTCGCCGTCCTCGCGCACTAGCCTCTCCGGGTTTTGGTAGGGCGCGACCGCCGGGCGCGCCGTCCGGTTACACCCCCTGCCCTGAACCACCGACAGTCTTACGCCCTTGGAACCACCGTTCCAGGGGATACGCCAGCAGCCATGCCGCAAAGAACACGATGAACATTCTTCCCGTACACATCAGGTTGTCGAATGTACAATGATGGAAGGGTTGCAGGAGTCCTTCGGCGAAAACATCAATGATCACGGCGGCACAGTAAAATTTTGTGATAAACAAATCCAGCCGCCGCCATTCCTTCACGAGCCAGAACGTCAGCGCCGAGACAAACACGACCGTCGTCACCACGTACTGCCAGTAATCAACAATCGGGTTCCACACCAAATGCGCCGCGGCATTGACCGCCGAAAAACCAATACCCACCAATAAGTCGCGGCGCTTGAGCGGCGGTTTCTGAAACGGCTTGTCGGCGGGAACTTCAGTCATGATGGCGTGTGCGTGCCCTCGCTTTATTTCTTCTTCACAAAAGTCAGGGCCGCGGAGTTGATACAATAGCGGAGGCCCGAGGGCTTGGGGCCGTCCTCAAACACGTGCCCGAGGTGCGCCCCGCAGCGTTTGCAGAGCACTTCTGTCCGCTCCATGCCAAAGGAATTGTCGGCCCGCGATTCGATGTTCTCTTCGGCGACCGGCTCCCAAAAACTCGGCCAACCGGTACCTGACTCAAACTTCGTGTCCGACTTGAAAAGCGCCGTGCCGCAGCAGACGCAACGGTAGAGGCCCGCATCGTGGTTGTTCCAGTACCCCGCCGAACAGGCGCGCTCCGTGCCCTCTTGTCGCGTCACCTTGAACTGCTCCGGCGTAAGCTGTTTCTTCCATTCCGCATCCGTTTTGACGATTCGATCGACCGTGACGACCCCCAGTCGTTCGCCGGCATCGTTAAAGTCCACAATCTGCACTTTTCCACTCCTGTTTGCGCTTTGCACTTTGTCCTCCGCGCCGAGAAGGTATCGCGTGAAGCCCGCCGCCAGGACCGCCACGACCGCCGCTGCTGCTAGGTACCAGATCTGGGATTTCATGGCGCGATATGGCAACTCGGTAAATTGTGCTTCTCAGCATAACGCTGGTGATACTCTTCCGCACGCCAAAACTCCGTTGCCGGAGTAATCGCCGCCACAATCGGCCGGTCAAACTTGCCCGACGTTTGCAATCGGTCTTTGACCTCCAGCGCGACCTTCTCCTGCTCCGGCGAGTGAAAGAAAATTACCGACCGGTACTGGCTGGCAAGATCACGACCGTCGGGGTTGAAAGAAGTCGGGTTGTGGATCTGGAAAAAGACGCTCACGAGTTTCTCATAACTGATCTGCGCCGGGTCGTACGTGACCTGGCAAACTTCGATATGCCCCGTCCGATGGCTGGCCACGTCCTCGTAAGTCGGGTTCTTCAGCGTACCACCCATATACCCGACCATCGTATCCGTAACGCCCTTCACTTGCCGAAACGCCGCTTCCACGCCCCAGAAACACCCCGCGCCAAATGTCGCCTTCTCCATCTGTGGATTCGACTCGTTGGCGCGTGCCATCGGCACAAATGCGCCGACAAGCGCAATAGCTGCCAAAAGTGCCGCTCTGTTGACGCTTCGTTTCATGGCCCGCGACTGACTATTGGATGCCTGCCGCGGCAATTCGTTTCGCGTCCTTGACGCTGCGCGGGGCACCGCCTAGTATCGACCGCAACTTACAGATACCTATGGCGGATATTCAACCTTTTCGAGGCGTTCTCTACAATACGCAGCGCGTCAAACCCGACGAGGTGTTGACGCAGCCTTATGACAAGATCACCCCGGCGATGCAGGAGCGATACCAAAAGCTTTCCTCCTACAATCTCGTGCGAATCGAGCTTGGAAAAGAAGCCCCCGGCGACTCGGAATCAACCAACAAATACACCCGGGCGCGCGATCTGTATCAAGCGTGGTTGCGGGAAGGTGTGTTACGACGGGCCGAGCAGCCTGCGCTTTATTATCTCGAACAATCCTTCGCCGCGCCCGATGGTTCCGGAAAGCGGACGCGCAAGGCGTTGATCGCCCGTGTGCGCCTCCACCGCTGGGACGAGGGCGTAATCCTTCCGCACGAACATACGCTCTCCAAACCGAAAGCCGACCGTCTCTCGCTTCTGCGCGCGTGCGGTTCCCAGCAAGGCCAGATCTTCATGCTGTACCCGCATCCGCAACGCAATCCCCTCCCCACTCCCAAAGGCGGGCCGGCGTTGACCGCAACCGATGACTACGGCGTCGTAAATCATCTCTGGGAAATCAGCGACCCCGCGGCGATCAAGTCCGCGCAAGATGCATTACGCGAGGCAAAATTCTACATCGCCGATGGACACCACCGTTACGAAACCGCGCTGGCCTACCGCGACGAGTGCCGCGCGTCGGCCGGCAAGACCGATCCAAACGCGCCGTCTGAGTTCGTCATGGCAACGCTGGTGGATATGAGCGATCCCGGGTTGGTCGTTCTCCCGACACATCGGACCGTCGCAAATCTCAGCGGATTCGACCCGCATCGCTTCCGCGAGCAATTGGCCAAGAGCTTTTCAATTGAACCTTATCCGACCTGGGAAAAACTGCTGGCAGCGATGAAAGGTGGCCAACATTTCATCGGGATGCGAGGCGAGGAAGGTTTCGCTCTGCTGCGGCCAAAGAACCTCGACGCCTTGCGTCCGCTGTTCGCCGACAAGCCTCCGCTCTGGCATACCTTGGACGTGGCCATCCTTCACGTCGGGATCCTCGAAGCCCTGCTCGGCATCGACGAGATTCGCCTGCGCGAAGAGTCCAATGTCACCTACTGGCGCGAGCCGGAGAAGGCCGCGTTACTTGTCCAAGACGGCGATTCGCAGCTTGCATTTTTCCTGAATCCGACGCATGTTGAAGAGGTCAAAGCCATTGCCGACGCCCGTTCGCGGATGCCGCAAAAGAGCACGGATTTTTACCCGAAGTTGCTTTCGGGAATTGTGATAAACGATCTGTGCAGTGAGAGCGCAGCATAGGGAAATCGATCGCCATGTTGCCGATCCGGGAGACCAAACTGCCGCGTGGCAAAGCCGCCACGAAAGAGGACCTTGATTTCGAAATCAGGTTCTTCGAAGGCATCGCGCACCACGATCCCGACTTCATTGAAGCCCTGCAAATTCTCGGCGATGCGTACACGAAGACGGGACAATGGGAAAAGGGGCTCAACATCGACCAGCGGCTGGCCAGGCTTTGTCCCGACAACTCCCTGGTGTTCTACAACCTGGCCTGCAGCTACGCGCTCCTGAAACAGGTGGAGGAAGCGTTCGCCGCCCTCAGCGAGGCGGTCAAGCTCGGCTACGACGATGCTCGCTGGCTCACCAAGGACCCCGACCTCGATAATCTCCGCCACGATAATCGCTTCGAGAAAATCCGGAGCGACCTTTCCAAGAAGCCCGACAGTTCATCGCGGTCAGCGGACTAGCCGCACCGCTCGCTCAATAATCGCCTTCGCGACTTCGCTCTTGGGCAGTTCCGCCAATCGGTCGACCTTCCCTTCACGTGTGATAAAGGCCACGCGATTCGTCTCGGCATCAAACGCGCACGCATCATTTGCCACAATAAAATCCAGTCCCTTCCGCTCCAGTTTCTCGCGCGCATTACTTTCCAGATCGTTGGTTTCCGCCGCGAAACCAATCAGCACCTGGGATTTCTTCCGTCGTCCCAACTCCGCAAGGATGTCCGGCGTCGGCTCCAACTCAAGCGTGCCGCCGAACGACCCTTTCTTGATTTTGCCAATCGCTTTCTTCTTCGGTCGAAAATCGCAGACCGCCGCCGCCATGATACAAATGTCCACTGCCTCGAATCGGCTCCAAACCGCCTCCGCCATCTCCTGCGCCGTCGTCACCGAAACAAACTCGACACCCTTTGGCGGCGTGAGCGCCGTCGGCCCGCTAACCAATAGCACCTGCGGCGAGAGAGAGCGCGCCGCCTCGGCAATCGCATAGCCCATCTTCCCTGACGAACGATTGGAAATATAGCGGACGGGATCGAAGAACTCGCGGGTCGGTCCCGCGGCGATGAGGAAACGAATGTCGGCCGGCGCTTTCATCTTGGCCCGGGCAGTAACTCTATCCGAGGAGCTTCTGGATTTTCTTCACAATCTCATCCACATTCCACAGCCGCCCGATGCCTTCGTAGCCGCAGGCGAGCAAACCCTTGTCTGGCCCGATGAATTCGACGCCGCGCGATTGCAGGGTTTTCACGTTCGCTTGCGTCGCCGGGTGCAGCCACATCTTGCCGTTCATCGCGGGCGCAACGAGCACCTTTGTTTCGGGGCGTAGCGCGAGCGCAATCGTGCTCAACGCGTCATCGGCGATGCCATGGGCGAGCTTGGCCAGGACATTGGCAGTCGCCGGCGAGATGACGAGCAGATCAGCCGTGTCGGCCAACTGCAGGTGGCTCGGCCGCCAATCTCCTTCGCCCGCCTCAAACAGATCCACCGTCACGGGATGCTGCGACAACGTCTCCAAGGTCAGGGGTGTAATAAAATGCGAGGCGTCCTTCGTCATCACGCAAAAGACGTCATGGCCGAACTTCTTGAGTTGGCTCGCGAGGTCAGCGGATTTATACGCCGCGATGGAACCCGTGACGCCTAGAAGAATAGTTCTTTTTGCTGCCATGGTTTGCCGTCCTTCGCCGCGCGTAACGTGCGGCACTTCTCGGCGATAATAATCGCCTTGCCCTGTCCGAAATCGTCATCAAGTCGGCCGCTGACAATCACGTAATCGTACTCAGGCCAGTGTTTCATTTCCGCCTGGGCCAGCGTCAGCCGCTTCCGGATCGTCTCGTCGCTGTCCGTCCCGCGCCGCCGCAACCGTGTCTCGAGCAGTTCCAGCGACGGCGGCATCAGGAAGATCATCACCAACGCATCGGGATAAGCAAACGCGCCGCCACGAACGCACTGGGCCACCTGTTGCGCTCCCTGCACCTCGATGTCCAGCAGCACGTCACGGCCTACGGCCAATTGATCTTCGACAAAGTTTCGCGGGGTGCCATAATAATGGTTGTTGTACTTCGCGTACTCGAGGAACTCTCCTGCCGCAATCTTCTTCTCGAACGCCTCCTCGCTTAAAAAAAAGTAATCGTGTCCGTTTTGTTCGCCGCCACGCGGCTCCCGCGTCGTGCAGGAAACCGAATAGACCATGTTCGGCGCCCAGTTCAACAACCGCTGGCACAACGAGCTTTTCCCGCCGCCCGAAGGCGCCGAGACGACAAGGATCAGGCCGGTGCGTAACGGAGTGGAGGGAGTCTCGTTCATTCGATGTTTTGGATCTGTTCGCGGATTTTCTCCAACTCGGCCTTCATCTTGACGACCTGCTGCGAAATCTCCGCGGCGTTGGCCTTCGAACCGATGGTATTGATTTCCCGTCCCATCTCCTGCGCAAGAAAATCCAGGGTGCGACCAACCGGCTCATTGGATTTGAGGCAGTCGCGAAATTGATTCAGGTGGCTGCCGAGCCGCGTGATCTCTTCCGAGATGTCGGCGCGATCGGCAAAAAACACGACCTCCTTCACCAGCCGCTCATCGTCCAGCGAGACATCCAGTCCCGCTTCCTTGATCCGCGCGTGTAATTGTTCCCGATAGCGCGTCGCGATCTCTGGGGCCGCCTGGTGGATCAGTTCCAACCCGGCCGTCAGCAAGCCGAGCCGTTCCGCGAGATCGTTGGTGAGGAACTTGCCTTCCTTCTCGCGCATCTTGACCAGGCCGCTGATGGCCTTGCGCAGTGCGACCTCCACGTGGGGCCAGACGCCCTCCGCGTCCACGGACGTCTCCGCGAGCTTCATGACGCCCGGCGCGCGCAGAATTACGTCGAGCGTGAGGGATCCATTGAGTTTCATTTCCTTCTGCAATTTCTGGATCGCGCGGTGGTAGGCTTTGGCCAGCGCCATGTCCAGTTCCACCTGCTCCTCGGCCTTCGTGTTGCTTCGATGAAAGGCGAGCACTACGTTGATGCGACCGCGCGAAAGATGCGCGTTGATCTCGTCGCGAATGCGCGGCTCCAGCTCGATGAGTTCCTTCGGCAGGTTGATCGAAATATCACTCTGTTTGCGGTTGATCGAATTGAGTTCAACGGTAAATTTGAACCCATCCTTCGCCGCTTCTCCGCGGCCATAGCCGGTCATTGATCTCATGCCATCCTCATTTCAATCGAAAATTCCCCAGCAGTGCGAACATCGCCGGCCACAGGACAAATGTGTACACCGGCAGCCACAACGCCAGCACCAGGATCTCGCCGTCGGGCCCCGGGAACCAGTGCCACGCTTCGAGCGAAAGAACCATCCCGACGACCACGCCGAAAACAATCAGCAATTGGTGCGTCGTGACACTGAGCCGCCAGATCCGGCCGCACCGCGGACAAATCCGCTCCCTTCCCCATAAATAATGGGCGAAACTTTGTACCAGCGGAACCAATCGTTTCTTGCAGTGTCGGCATCGAAAATACGGCCTCATAGCTTCAACAGCCGCGCCATTTGGCTGACATCCTTGTCGCCGCGGCCGCTGAGGTTGACGATCACCAGAGCGTCCTTGCCAATCTTTTTGGCATTCTTCATCACGTACGCAACCGCATGCGCCGATTCCAGCGCGGGAATGATGCCCTCGATTCGCGAACAAAATTTCGCGGCTTCCAGTGCTTCTTCGTCCGTCGCATACGTGTACTCA
This sequence comes from Verrucomicrobiia bacterium, assembly GCA_035577545.1. NCBI lineage: Bacteria > Pseudomonadati > Verrucomicrobiota > Verrucomicrobiia > Verrucomicrobiia bacterium. The sequence goes on along the minus strand of DATLVI010000034.1, from coordinate 88,153 downwards.
ATGCGCTTCAAATCGCGGAGATAACTGTGCTCGGGTCCAACCGCCGCGTAATCAAGCCCCGCCGACACGGAATGCGTCAGCATGATCTGTCCATCGTCGTCCTGCAACACGAACGTCCGCGTCCCTTGCAACACTCCCAGCGAACCGCCCTTCTGGAAGCGCGCCGCATGTTTGCCCGCGCGGATTCCCTCTCCACCGGCCTCGACGCCGACCATGCGCACACCCTTGTCGTTCAGGAAGGCATGGAACAAGCCGATGGCGTTGCTGCCGCCGCCGACGCACGCCACCAGTTTGTCCGGCAACCGTTCTTCTTTCTCCAAAATCTGCCGTCGCGCTTCGCGTCCGATCACGCTCTGAAAATCTCGCACCATCATTGGGTACGGATGCGCCCCGAGGACACTACCAAGGATATAATGCGTGGTGCGGACATTCGTTACCCAATCCCGCATCGCCTCGTTGATGGCTTCCTTGAGCGTCTTCTGGCCGGCATGGACCGCGCGCACTTCCGCGCCCAGCAGTCGCATGCGATAGACATTCAACGACTGCCGTTCCATGTCCACCGCGCCCATGTACACGGCGCATTCCATGCCAAACATCGCGGCGACCGTCGCGGTGGCCACGCCGTGCTGACCGGCGCCGGTCTCGGCGATAATCCGTCGCTTGCCCATCCGTTTGGCGAGGAGAATCTGGCCGAGCGTGTTATTGATCTTGTGCGCACCCGTGTGAAGCAGGTCTTCACGCTTGAGATAAATCTTCGGCCCGCCAAGTTCGCGCGTCATCCGTTCGGCAAGATATAACGGCGTCGGGCGACCGCAGTATTCACGGAGATAATAGGCGAGCTCGTCGCGAAACCGTTTGTCTCGGCGCGCTTTCTCGTACTCGCGGGTCAACTCGTGCAACGGCTCCATTAACGTCTCCGGCACAAACATGCCGCCGTACGGCCCAAAATGGCCGCCCTTGTCAGGGACGTTTGTCAGGTGCTTTTGCACAATTCAATGAATCTCCGCAGCTTCTCCGGATCCTTCTTGCCAGGCTCGCGCTCGACCCCGCTGGCCACGTCCACTGCGTAGGGCCGGACGCGCCGAATGGCCTCCTGCACATTGGCCGTGGTCAAACCGCCCGAAAGGATGATCGGCGGACCAATCTCCTTCGCCTTCAACGCCAGCGACCAGTCGAATGTCTTGCCCGTGCCACCTCGCGACTCGTCAGTGTAGGTATCCAACAAGAGCGCGTCAACATCGTACTCCGCCGCCATGCGTAAAGACTCCTCGTCACGCATGCGAATGGCCTTGATCGACTTCGCGGCAAACTTTTGGCAGAAACCCGGCGGCTCGTCGCCATGGAACTGCAACACATTGAGCAGGCACTCGCCCAGCGCTTTTTCGATCTCATACTCCAATTCGTCTACAAACACCCCCACCTTTATCACGAACGGCGGCAAGGCGTTACAGATATCGGCTGCGTCACTTACGGTGATGTTGCGCGGGCTTTTTGCATAGAAAATGAAGCCTAGGGCATCCGCGCCGAGTTCCACCGCCAGCAGGGCGTCATTCAGATTCGTCGTCCCGCAGATTTTGATCTTGGTGTTCATTTGCCGAGCAACTCCTTCACTTTCCCGACAATGTCTCCGCTACGCATCAACGATTCACCAACAAGGATCGCGTTCGCACCGGCTTTCGCGACGCGTTCGACATCCGCGCGCACATGGATGCCGCTCTCGGCCACCAACGTGTGTTTGCCGCACATCCCCCTTTTTAGTTTCGCCGCGAGTTTCTCGGTCGTCGCCAGGCTCACCGAAAAATCCCGGAGGTCGCGATTGTTCACCCCGATGATCTCGGCCCCGGAGCCCAATGCCCGATCGAGTTCCGCTTCGTCATGGACCTCTACGAGGGCCGCTAGCCGCATTTGCGACGCCAGCTCACGAAACCCCTTCAGTTGCGCGTCATCGAGAATCGCGACGATCAGCAGAATCGCATCGGCGCCGCGCACGACGGATTCGTAAACCTGTACTTCATCGATTACGAAATCCTTCCGCAACAACGGCAACCGTACCGCATCGCGGATCTGTTGCAGGTACTCGATACGTCCCTGGAAAAACTTCTCATCGGTCAGCACCGATAGCGCCAAGGCTCCGGCCGCCTCATAATCGCGGGCAATCCGAATGGCGTCGAAATCCTTCACGATTACACCGGCCGATGGCGACGCCTTTTTGACTTCCGCAACCAGCGCGACGCCATCGTCCCGACGCAAAGTACCGGCGAAGTCGCGGAAGTCCTTGCGCGTCGTGGCAGTCTGTTTCAACTTGCCCGCCTGCGAACGCAGCTTCGCCACTTCCAGCTTTTTTTCGGCAACAATTGTGTCGAGAATATTTTCCTTATTCTTCATCCGTCACACCCTGCTTGCGCATCCGCGGCTGGCCGGCCTTGAGCCAGGCGCTGATGAATGGATGAATATCGCCGTCCATGACGCCCTGTACGTCGCTGGTTTGGTGGCCGGTGCGAAGGTCCTTGACCATTTGGTACGGCTGGAAGACGTAACTGCGGATCTGGTTGCCCCAGGCCATTGCGCCTTTCTCCCCGTAGTATTTTTCCATCGCGGCGCGCTTCTCGTCCTGTTCCTTCTCGTAGAGGCGTGACTTCAACATCGCCATCGCCAGTTCACGATTCTGGTACTGGCTCCGCTGGTTCTGACATTGCACCACGATACCGGTTGGGAGATGTGTCATGCGGATCGCCGTCTCGACCTTGTTCACATTTTGTCCGCCCTTGCCGCCGGACCGGAATGTGTCTACTTGCACGTCCTCCATCTTGATTTCGATTTCGACCGAAGCTCCCAACTCTGCGATCACGTCCACGCTCGCAAAGGACGTGTGGCGGCGCTTGTTCGAGTCGAACGGTGAAATCCGCACTAGCCGGTGTACCCCGCGCTCGGCTTTCAGGTAGCCGTACGCGTAGTCACCCGTGACCAGCATGGTGACGCTCTTGATGCCCGCTTCATCGCCGGCCTGACTGTCCACCAGATCGACTTTGAACCCGCGCGATTCGCTGTAGCGCTGGTACATGCGCAGGAGCATGTTCGCCCAATCACAACTCTCCGTGCCACCCGCGCCCGCGTGGATGCTGAAGATGGCGTTGGATTTGTCGTTTTCCTCGCCGAGAAGGTTTTCCAGTTCAAATTGATTGAACTTCTGCTCGGCGGCATTGACCTCCGCCGCGATCCCTTGCTCCGTCTCACCGAGATCGATGAGCATGGCCGCATCGGAGATTTTTTGATCGAGGGCCGCCTGGGTGTCGAGTTTGCGGCGAATCGTCGTCGCTTCGTCCAGAGTAATGCGGGCTTTGGCTTGATCGGCCCAAAAGGTTGGGCCGGCCATGATGTTTTCTAGCTCGACGAGGCGAGCGCGTTGTTTATCGACGTCAAAGATACCTCGTTAACGCCTGATGGCGTTCGCGCAAGTCGCTCACCTTGTTCTTGAGATCTTCAATCATGGCAACGCTAACTCATCATACCGGACACGGATTGTCAACCTGAGCGGTTGGTAGCGCCCGCTCAGCGCCAAAGTTCAAACCGCCCGTTTGGCCCGCGGGCCTTTCGCCGTATCTTCAATCACCCAGCCCTGCTTCGCGAGCTGATCCCGTATCTTGTCCGAGCGCTTGAAATCCTTGGCTTTGCGGGCTGCCTGTCGCTCCTCAACCAGAGCCAACACGTCGCCCGGCACTTCGGATTTGACGGGCATTCCGAAACCCAGCACTTGATCGATGCCTTGCCACGTTGCAAGAATCGCCGCAGCCTCACTGGCCGCAATCGTCCGCTTGTTGGCTTCCCGGATAAACTCGAACAACGCGCCGAGCGCGGCGCTGGTGTTCAAGTCATCGTCCATTGCCGCATCGAACCGCGCTTGAAGATCGGAGACCGTGCCGGCGGGCACCGCGTCGAGTTTCAGAAGGAATTCGTCCATCCGCTGCAACGCCGAGCGCGCGGCCTGCAGGCCGTCCATCGTAAAATTAAGCGGGTCGCGGTAATGCGCGGAGAGCAGGACGTAGCGGATTTCGCGGCCGCTCCAACCTTTCGCCAGCAAATCGCGGAGCGTGTAGTAGTTGTTGAGCCGTTTGCTCATCTTCTTGCCTTCCACGAGCAAGTGGGCATTGTGCAGCCAGTACCGGACGAATGGCTTCCCGGTCGCCGCCTCGCTCTGGGCAATTTCATCCTCATGATGCGGAAAGACTAGATCTTCGCCACCGCAATGGATGTCGAACGTCTCGCCGAGATGTTGGATACTCATCGCACTACATTCGATGTGCCATCCGGGTCGTCCTGGACCCCACGGCGAATCCCATTTCACGTCGCCGTCTTTCTCGTCCCACGCTTTCCACAGCGCGAAATCGGCCATTTCTTCCTTATCGTAGTCGTCGCTCTTAATGCGCGCAACCGCCGTGCTCGGATCGCCGACCTGCCGATGTGAAAGCTTGCCGTATTCGGGAAACGACTTGATCGAATAGTACACGCATTTATCGTCGCTGACGTAGGCATGGTTCCCGGCAATGAGCTTTTCGATCATCGCAATCATGCCGGGGATTGCCTCAGTCGCGCGCGGGATAATATGGGCACGTTTGACGTTGAGCGTGTCGAGGTCGGCCAGAAACGCGTTCGCGTATAGGTCGGTGACTTCCTTCAACGGCTTGCCGGATTCGCGAACTTTGTTGATGATGCGGTCTTCGACGTCCGTGATGTTCATCACGTGCGTGACGTTGAATCCGCGGTATTCAAGCCAGCGGCGCAACAAATCGTCGAACATGAACGCGCGCAGATTGCCGATATGGACAAAGTCGTAGACGGTCGGGCCGCAGGTGTACAGGCCGACGTGCGGCGCTTTGAGGGGAACGAATTCTTCCTTCGTCCGGGTGAGTGTGTTGAAGAATTTCACATCTCCACCGAGGCGATCGCTACTACAACAATGCCTTCTTCGCGGCCGGTGAATCCCATGTGCTCGCTGGTAGTGGCCTTCACACCCACTTGTGTCGCGGCGATGCCCATGTTCTTTCCCAGAATCTCCTGCATCTTCGGGATGTGCGGGGCCATCTTCGGCGCTTGGGCAATAATCATGGCGTCCACATTGTTGATGTTCCCGCCCGCTTTCCGGACGCGCTCCGCGCACTCTTTCACGATGACCATGCTGTTCATGTCCTTGAACTTCATATCGTTGGGCGGGTAATACTTCCCGATATCACCGAGCGCCGCCGCTCCCAGCAACGCATCCGCAATGGCGTGCGCCAGCACGTCAGCATCGCTATGGCCTTCCAACCCAACCTCGTGCGGGATTTCGACTCCTCCCAAGATGCATTTGCGGCCAGCGGCAAAACGATGCACATCGATCCCGATTCCAACGCGGTTCATAAGATTGCGGAGCTTACCCTACCCCCGCATGTGAAGCAACGCCGAGAAATCGCGTGGGCAGGACCTCTTCCACAACCCGCTTTCCGACCCGAAACACGCGGTACGCTTTCGCCCGTGGTCGCGAACTCACGGCTTCGACAAACCGCCGGCCGACAAAATGCGCGGCAGCGCCGTCATCGAGGGCAAATCCATCGGGGAGTTGACCCTTGGCAATAAAACGAATCAATGTTGGTCGGCGCTGCTTCTCCCCGTCGTAATGCGGACACACTGACCCTGGCAACAGCCCCAAGCCATCACGCAAAGGCGCCAGCGGTCCAAATGAATCCGTGCTGCACGCTTCAAACCAGCAATTGGCCCCCGTGCTGATACCCGCCAGGACAATCCCCCGCCGCCAGGCTTCCCGTAGCGCACGATCAACACCATGAACGCGCCAAATCGCCAGCATATTGGCCGTGTTTCCGCCCCCGACATAGATCACATCTTGCCGCAGCAAGAACTTCGCGGCGTCCAAATGGGTTCGCTTGAAAAGTCCGAGGTGCGAGGCTTCGCATTTACGCCGGGCCATTGCGTTGTAGAATTTCTGAAAGTAGCTATCACTATCGCCAGTGGCGGTACCCAGAAAACAGATTTTCGGGCGACGTTTACCTGACAATCCAAAAATAAAATCATCCAACACAGGATTGTCGGGCTCGTCGCTGAAGCCCCCACCGCCTAATGCCACAATGTGCCTCTTTGTCATGACCGCACCCGAAGTAATGCCTCAGCCATGGCCAGATCCGATGACATGGTGATCTTCAGATTCAGAAACGGTGTCTCGACCAAATGAACTTTCTGGCCCAGCGACTCGACCGCAGCCGCTTCATCCGTCACCAGGGCCTTATCCGCAAATATTTTCGTGTATGCTTCCTTGAGCAACGCATAACGCACCGTCTGCGGCGTCTGGACCGCCCACAGCCTCGTGCGATCCACCGTGCGGACAACAGTCTTATCGTCGTTAACTTCCTTGATCGTATCGACAACCTTCGTAGCTGCAATCCCTGTCTCGAAAGAGCGGGCGCTGGCAATGGTCGATGCAATCAGTGCTGAAGTCACCAAGGGCCGGGCGCCGTCGTGGACCGCGACAATTTCCGTGGCAGGATCACATTTCTCCAGGCCGTTCCACACTGAGTTCTGGCGCTCGACGCCGCCATCGGTAACAGCGACCACTTTCTGGAAGCCGAACTCGCGAACGATCTGCTCCGCCTCTTGCGCATAATCGGGACGGCGCACGAGGATGACCGTATCGACCGCACCGCACAGCTCAAACGCCGCCAGCGAGTAGCAAATGATCGGTTTACCGAGAAGTTCGATGAATTGCTTGTTGGAGCCGCCGCCCATTCGCGTCGAGCGCCCGGCAGCCAGCACGATGGCCGTAACCATGTGCGGGAGACTAACAGAACTCAGTTTACAGGAGCAAGCCTGCCCCGCTCTTCGGCGGGCGACCCGGCCTCGGTGTGGCCGGTGTACCCGGCATTGCCATTGACCACTTCAGCAAACGCCATGCGGCCCGCGGCCGTTTGCAACACACTGGCGACGGTGACCTCGATCTCGTGGCCCACGAACTGGCGGGCATGGTTCACGACGATCATCGTCCCGTCGTCGAGATAGGCGATGGCTTGTTGCGGTTCGCGCCCCTCCTTGATGAGGCGAACCGTGAGCTTCTCGCCCGGCAAAACGACAGGGCGCAAAGACTTGGAAAGTTCGTGAAGGTTGAGTACCCTCACGTGCTGCAGCTCGGCAATCCGATTGAGGTTGTAGTCATTGGTTAGAATCTCGGCCGGCAGCATCTTGGCCAACTGCACCAGCTTGGCGTCCACTTCCTTCACGTCGGGCAGTTCGTTCTCATGGAACTTCACTTCCACGCGCGGGTTGAGCTGGAGCATCTTGAGCACTTCGAGGCCGCGGCGTCCGCGCACACGCTTGATTTCATCCCCGGCGTCGGCGATGTACTGCAATTCATCGAGTACAAACCGTGGCACGATGAACACAGCATCGAGAAAGCCGGTCAGGCAAACTTCCTGGATGCGGCCGTCGATGATGATATTGGTGTCGAGCAACACGAGCCGCTCGGGTTTGTTCTCCTTGATGAACTTCACGTAAGGGATAACGAGGTTGAACTCGTCCTTGGCGCGTAGCGCGATCACCATCGCGAGATAGGTGCCGACCACGTACATGACAATCTGCGCAATCAGTTTCGGCTCTTCGTCGATGAACTTGAACAAAACCGAATTACCAATGAAGTAGCTGATCGTGAATCCGACGAGAATGCCAAACGTGGCGGCCGAGAGCCCACGCAACGAGAAGCCTTTCAGGGCCTTGTCGATACCGATGAACGCGCCACCGCCGACCAGGCCGATCAGGATGGCGATAACGGGGTGCTGTGCCCACTGATCCTCCAACTGCGAGATGGACCAACTCCCCATCACACAGAGGATCAGGAAAAAGATTCTTAACATTAACAGCGTCATAGCTCTAAACCCATCTCTCGGGGAGCAAAAGCAGCAGGTTTAAGGCCAGAGAATAATTCCCGGCGGGCGTCCGGCTACCTGGACGGCGGCGTGGAGTCCGTGCCGAAAATAAGGGTTCCGCCGCCGCTTTGGACGGGTCGTGCAGGTTGCGGAACAGTACCGCGCCTCGGTTCCTCGATGGTTTTCGGGGTCGGCCGGTTGCCCTCCTTGTACAGGAGGCCGTATTTGCGCCAATTTTGTACGAGGTGCACAATTTCGTCATGCAACGTTGGATCGACGAGCAATTTACCGACGGTTCCCTCACCCTTCTCCAGTCGCGCGAGAATATCGTTCACCCGTGCGGTGCTTTCGGCCAGGTTTTTCATCGCCGCGCGGATGTCATCCTGATTCGCGCTGACAAGTTGGTCGACATTACTGGCGGTCTTGCTGAGATTATCGGCGGCGTCCGAGAACCGTGTCAGCGTATTGTCCACTTTACCGCGGTTCTCATCGACAATGTTGCGCAGGCTTAACGTCAAGCCGACGGCGTTACTGCTGGCCACGTCGAGGTTGACCAGCGACGCGTCGATATGGTCCAGGCTCTGGCGGCTCAACACTGTCTCGTCGATGCGTTGAATGGCCTTGTCCACCCGTTCGATTGTCCCGGACGCTTGATGCAACACCTCGGCAACACCATGGATTGCCTCGGTCAGATCTGCGCTTGCAGATCCCTGGACAGTGGCCCCCGCTTCGAGGAACGCGTTGGTCGCCCCCTGGGGAACCACGTCGACATAGCGGTCCCCGAGCAGTCCGGATTGGTTAATAACGAATCGGGCATCGCTCCGGATCTTCACTGTCTGATAAATATCCAGTTTGACGTAGATTTTTAGCATGCCTTCCTCGTCGAGCGTGATGTCGCGCACCTTGCCGACGGCGATCCCACCGTAGAGCACACTGGCATCCTTGACGATGCCTCCGACGTTTGCGAAGACGACGGTAATCTGGTAGGTCTTCGTCGCCAACCGCTCGTACTTGCCAAACTTGAGGATCAAGCCAGCGACCAACGCCAGGCAGATCACCACAAAAATACCCACTCTGAGTTCAGTGAACCGTTGCTGTGCCACGCTGCACCTCCTGAGTTTCGTCACCCACGCCTGTAATGAATTGCCTCACGACGGGGTCTTGCGTCGCCTGGATCTCTTTTGGGGTCCCGACCACATGGATCTTTCCCTCGTGCAACATCGCGATACGATCCGCAATCCTGTACGCACTAACCATGTCATGCGTCACGGCGACCCCGGTGACGTGTAATTGATCATGCAGGCACCGGATCAACTGGTTGATATTGTCGGCGCGAATGGGATCCAGCCCCGTCGTCGGCTCATCGTAGAGCACGTACTTCGGGTCGGCCACGACCGCGCGCGCCAAACCCGCGCGCTTGCGCATGCCGCCGCTGAGTTCGGCTGGTTTCTTGTCTTCGGCCTTCAATAAATCCACGATGGTCAACGCTCTCTCGACGCGCTTCCGGACCTCGGCCTCGGGAAGGTGTTCCTCGCGCAGCGGAAACGCCACGTTGTCGTACAGCGTCATCGAGTCGAAGAGCGCCGCGCTCTGGAAGAGAAAACCAAATTCCTTGCGGATCGGCGTTATTTCTTCTTCGTCCAGCGGCACAATGTCCACGCCGTCGACCAGGACTTTGCCCTTGTCTGGCTTGAGCAACCCGCAAAGGTGTTTCAATAGCACACTTTTGCCGCCGCCGCTACGTCCGATGATGACGACGGTCTCGCCGTCGGGAATTTCCAAGTCCACGCCGCGCAAGACCTCCGCGCTGCCAAAGCTTTTCCACAATCCCTCAATGTTGATCATGGCGGAATGATCGCGTTGAACAACACCGCAATGAAGAAATTGGCGATTAGGACCGTCAGCGAAGACACCACGACGGCCTGCGTCGTGGCGCGCCCGACGCCCTCGGCTCCTTCGCCAGCGTGGAAACCCTTGTAACAGGAGATCAACCCGATAAATATGGCGAAGAAGACGGACTTGATCAGGCCGCTCATCACATCTTTCGCTGACGTGAACTTGTACATGTTCGTCAGAAAATACGCCTTATCGATCCCCAGCATGTCCACCCCGATCAGATAGCCGCTGAAAATCCCAAAGAACATCGCCTCCGCTGTCAGCAGCGGCAACGCCAACAGCAGCGCCAGGAACCGTGGCACCGCCAGATAATCAACCGGGGCCGTTCCCATCGAACGCAGCGCATCCAACTGCTCCGTGACTTTCATCGTGCCCAGTTCCGCTGCGATCGCCGCCCCCACGCGTCCGGCAACCATCAACGCCGTCAAGACCGGGGCCAGCTCGCGGGTCATGGCCACGCTCACGACCGGGCCAACCGCCGTGTCCATTTTCACCTTGTGAAACTGGTTGTAGATTTGATCGGCAAACACCATTCCCGTGAACGCGCCGGTGATGACGACGACAGCCTGTGATTGCCAGCCGATCTTGTAGATCTGCTCGATCATTTCCGCCCAACGTGGCCGCTTCGAAAACGCGGTCTTGAAGATGTCGATCAGGAGCAGCAGCAGCGCGCCCAACTGATTGAGTTGGTCGAGCATCACCTCCCGGAAACTGGCCAGTGCAGCAGTCATGTCGCGGCAGCATAAGGAAGTGGTCAGACCGTTGCAAGCCCGCCGTAGGGACAGGCCGCGCCTCCTCGAAAGCCAGAAGCCGCCCCGGGCTTCTCCGGGACGGCCTCTTGTGAAGCAACAACTATTTCTAGCTGGCGCTGGCGGCGAGCTGGTTGAAATCCAGCTTGCCGTCGCCGACAGTGATTTCGATCGTCTCGCTCGGCTTGATATTGCCGCGCAGGATTTCCTCGGCAAGCGGGTCCTGCAGGTATTTTTCCACCGCGCGACGCAAGGGACGCGCGCCAAACTGCGGATCGTAGCCCTTCTCAATCAGGAAGTCGGTCGCTGCCGACGTGAGGCTGATCTCAACGTCCTTGTACTTGAGGCGACTCTTGACCTTCTCGACCTCGAGATGGACGATCTGGCCCATATCAGCCTTGGTCAGAGTGTGGAAAACAATGACATCATCGAGGCGATTCATGAATTCAGGCTTGAACGCGCGCTTGGCTTCCTCGAGCAGCTTGCCCTTCATATCTCCGTACACGTGTTCTTCCTTCGCGGGCGCGAAACCAAGTTCACCCGCCTTGCGAATCGTGTCGGCGCCGATGTTCGAGGTCATGATGACAGCGCAGTTGCGGAAGTCCACCTTGCGACCGAGCGCGTCGGTCAGATGACCATCCTCCAGAATTTGCAAGAGCATGTTCATAACGTCAGGATGCGCCTTCTCGATTTCGTCAAATAGCACGACCGAATATGGGCGGCGACGCACGCGTTCCGTCAATTGGCCGCCTTCTTCATATCCGACGTAGCCCGGAGGCGAGCCGACGAGACGCGAGACGTTGAATTTCTCCATGTACTCGCTCATATCGAGTTGGATGAGCGCGTCCTGATCGCCGAACATGAACTCCGCGAGCGCACGGGCCATCAATGTCTTGCCCACGCCAGTCGGGCCAAGGAACACAAACGAGCCGATGGGACGGTTCGGGTCCTTGAGGTCGGCGCGGCTGCGGCGTAGCGCCTTGCTGATCGCCACGACAGCCTCGTCCTGGCCGATGACTGTCTTGCGCAGTTCGGCCTCCATCTGGAGCAACTTCTCGGCATCCTTCTGTTCCATGCGGCTTAGGGGTATGCCGGTCCATTTGGCGACAATCTGCATGATGTCGTCTTCAGTAATGACAATCTGCTTCTCATCGCGCGCCTGGCGCCATTCCGCGAGTGTCTGTTCCAGATTTTCCCGCGCGTGCTTTTCTTTGTCACGCAGACTGGCGGCCAATTCAAAGTCCTGCGCTTTGATCGCTGCCTCTTTTTCTTCTTTGATCTTTTCGATGTCGCGCTCCGAATCCTGGATATTCGGCGGTCGCGTCATCGATTGAATGCGGGCGCGGGCGCCGGCTTCGTCCATGACGTCAATTGCCTTGTCGGGTAGGAATCGGCCGGTGATGTACCGGTCCGAAAGCCGTGAAGCCGATAGCAGAGCTTCGTCCGAGAATTTGGCGCGATGATGCTCCTCGTACTTTGGACGCAGACCCTTCAGGATCTCGACGGTCTGCTCCACGGTCGGTGGCTCCACCACGACGGTTTGGAAACGGCGTTCCAAAGCAGCGTCCTTCTCGATGTACTTGCGGTATTCGTTCATCGTGGTTGCGCCGACCACCTGCAACTCGCCCCGCGAGAGCGCAGGCTTGATGATATTGCTGGCGTCCATCGCGCCTTCGGCGGAACCGGCGCCGACAATGGTGTGCAATTCATCGACAAAGAGAATGACGTTCTTCGAGCGCTTGATCTCGTCCATGACGGCCTTGATACGCTCTTCGAACTGGCCGCGGTACTTCGTTCCCGCCACCATCAACGCTAGGTCGAGGGTCACAACCCGCTTGTCGCGCAAAATCTCGGGGACATTGCCCTTGGCAACTTCCTGCGCGAGGCCTTCCACGATCGCGGTCTTACCAACGCCCGCTTCGCCGAGCAGCACGGGGTTGTTCTTTGTGCGACGGCACAAAATCTGGATGACGCGCTCGATTTCATTCTGGCGGCCCACGACCGGGTCAAGTTCGTTTTTGCGGGCCAATTCGGTCAGGTCGCGTCCGAACATGCGCAGGGCTGGCGTCTTCATTTCCTTCTTGCCGCCGCCGGCTTCGCCTTCTTCGACACCACCTTCGCTCGGGGTGAAATTGGGATCGAGCTCCTTGAGAATCTCATTGCGGCACCGCTCGATATCAACGTCGAGCGACTTCAGGATACGCGCGGCGGCGCCTTCACCTTCGCGGAGCAGGCCGAGCAGGATGTGCTCAGTGCCCACGTAGTTGTGATTGAGTTGCTTCGCTTCCTTCTGCGCCAGCGCGAGGACCTTCTTCACCCGCGGGGTGTAGGGAATGTTGCCGACCATCTTGGTCTCGGGGCCGGTGCCGATTTGTTTCTCCACTTCCATGCGGACGGTCTCGAGATCCAGGCCCATCTTCTGGAGAACGTTGACCGCAACGCCCTGGCCCAGCTTAATCAGACCGAGCAGCAGATGCTCAGTGCCCACATAGTTGTGGTTGAACCGGTCCGCTTCCTTGCGGGCCAACGCGAGCACCTGTTGTGCTCGCGGCGTGAAATTGTTCATTTCCATCACCCTCCTCTCATTCTGGTTCGACTGTACCGCTCTCCAGGGGCGGCCGGTCGCTCAGATTCGGTTTTGAAATTCCCGCCAACTGCGCGCGGATCAGTTCGGCCCGCGCAATGTCGCGTTCCTCGGCAGACAACTTGCGTGCGGCAGCTTTTTGGACGTGCGCTGGCTGCGAGAGGATGAACATTTCATCCACCGTGACCCGCGCTGTCGCCGGAAACATCTCTAAATCTACCCCCATACGTACCAGACTAAGCAGGTTGAGTGCCTCTTTGGAGCTGATTGTATGTGCATTGCTTAGAATGCCATACGCCCTACCGATTTGATCATAAACCAGTTTGGGCTTCTTTTCAAGCAGCGTGACCCGCGCATTCTCCTCGTGCTCAATAATCTGCAAAATTACCTTGTTAAGGCGCTCGATCACTTCCGACTCTTTTTCGCCCAAGGTCGTCTGATTGGAGACTTGGAAGACATTCCCAAGCGCTTCTGTTCCTTCCCCATACAAACCTCGCACCGCCAGGCCCAGTTTATTGACAGCCTGCACGACCTGGTTGATTTGGTCGCTCAAGACCATGCCCGGCAGATGCACCATGGCCGAACCGCGCATCGCCGTACCCACGTTTGTCGGGCACGCCGTGAGGTAACCCAGCTTCGGTGTGAACGCATAATCAAGATGTTCTTCCAGTTCCGTGTCAACTTTGTCGATAATCTTGAAAATATTCTTGAGCTGCAGGCCCGACTTGATGGTCTGCATACGCAGGTGGTCTTCCTCGTTGATCATGACGCTGATCGTCTCACGGTCATTAATGACCACCCCGCTGCCGACATTTTTGGCCGCGTGCTCGCGGCTAATGAGATGCCGCTCCACCAGCACCTGCTTGTGAATCGCGCTGATGTTGTCCATCGAGTCGCCGAAGTGGTCGGCCATCTCCGGCAGGCTTTCCACCACCGGCTGGATCATCCCCAGCAGTTTCTGGCGCTCGGCCTTTTTGGCCCAGCCGGGGAACGGGAAATCGCGAATGTTCCGCGCAAAACGGACCCGTGACGACATGACGATCTTGCAGTTGGGTCCGTCGGCCTTGACCCATTCTCCCGGGCTTTTCAGCAAATCCTCGATCTTCATGTTCGCATTACTCCGAAGAACGCACCGCGCTCCCCGTTTTTTTTAACTTCGCCTCAAGCTCGCGAATCTCGTCGCGAACCTGCGCCGCGTCCTCATACTTTTCCTCGCTCACCGCCTTCTCCAACTGTTCCGAGAGCTCGCGGATCTTCCCGCTCAACACCAGCGTGTGCATCGCCTTCGTCGGCACCTTGCCGATGTGATGATCCCCCTTGTGCATCGCCTTCAACAGCGATGCGAGCCCGACCTCGAAGGTTTCCCAACACGCGCTGCAACCGAGCCGCCCGGTCTTCTTGAAATCCGCGTGGCTGAAGCCACAAACAGAACATTGTGCGCCCGGCGATTCGACCTTGATGTCCGTCCCGAGCCCCACCAGCAAATCTTCATCGAAGCCCGCGGATGCTTCCACGCCCTTTTCTTTGGCGCAGGTCTCGCACAGATTCGCCTTCAACAGCTTCCCTCCCACAATCTTGGCGAGGTAGACTGTCGCGTCAGCTTTTTTGCAAATGTCGCAGACCATGTGTTACTTCACCCCGATCGGCGTTCCCTCGGAACGCGTCAACTTACGGAAGTCCTCCGTCAATTTCAAGGTCAGGTGGCCCGGCCGCCCGGAACCGATGATCCGCCCATCGATGCTCGAGACGGGAACGATCTCCGCCGCTGTACCCGTGAGAAAAACTTCGTCCGCCGTCGCCAGATCGTAACGCGTCAGGTTCGGCTCACTGACCACAATCTTGCGCTTCGCGGCCAGCTCGATCACGACCTGTCGCGTGATGCCAATGAGCGCGCCCGCGCTGACGGGTGGCGTTTCGAGCCTGCCGCCGCGGACAATGAAAATGTTATCGCCGGTACATTCAGCGACATGTCCCTGTGCGTTAAGCATAATTGCCTCGACCACGCCGGCGTTCACGGCTTCGATCTTCGCCAGGATATTATTGAGGTAGTTTAGCGACTTGATCGACGGACTGACTGCCGCCGGATTCGTCCGCTGGGTGCTCGCGGTGATCAGCTTCAACCCCTTGCGGTAAGCTTCCTCGGGATACAGTTCAATTCGATCCGCGATAATGAAGATGGTCGGGTTCTTGCAACGGAACGGGTTCAATCCGAGGTAGCCGACGCCGCGCGTGACGACGAGCCGAATGTAACCGTCTTTCAGTTTGTTCTGCCGGCACGTCTCGCAGCACGCCTCGACGAGTTGCTCCCGCGCCAGCGGAATCGCCAGCATGATTGCTTTCGCCGAATTGAAGAGCCGATCCAGATGCTGGTCGAGACGGAAAATTCGTCCGTTGTACACGCGGATTCCTTCAAAAACACCGTCGCCATACAACAATCCGTGGTCAAAGACCGAAATCTTCGCCTCGTCTTCCGAAACATATTTACCATCCAAAAAAATCTTCACAGTCTTTTCCTCAATACTGCCTCTATTTACTCCAATATTCTGCCGTCTGCAATCTCCAACACCCGTTCGCCGCGTGTGGCGATATGCTCGTCGTGCGTCACCATCACCAGCGTCGTCCCCGAATCCTCCCGCAACCGCCAGAGCAGATCCAGAATCGATTCGCCTGTCTTCGAATCCAGGTTGCCCGTCGGCTCGTCCGCCAGCACCAGGCTGGGCCGATTCATCAAGGCCCGCGCAATCGCCACGCGTTGTTGTTCACCGCCGCTCAGTTCCGCCGGCCGGTGCTCCATGCGCCCGGCGAGACCCACAGCCTTCAGCAATTCGGTCCCCCGCTCCGCCACGCCGTCGCGCGACCGCGATTGCAGCAGGGCGGGCAGACAAACATTCTCCAAAGCATCCAGTTCGGGCAGGAGATTGTACGACTGGAAGACGAACCCCAGCCGCTCGTTGCGCAGCCGGGTTCGCGCCGCGCCTGGCATCCTAAAAAGCGAAGCGCCATCCAGGCTCACGTCGCCTGCGGATGGCGCATCCAATCCGCCCAGCAAATGCAGCAGCGTGCTTTTCCCCGCCCCCGAGGCGCCGACGATCACCAGCGCTTCGCCACGGCGCACGCGCACATCGATCCCGCGTAACACCTCAACTTCCTGCGAGCCGAGAGTGTAGTTTTTGCGAAGTCCGCTCGCAACCAAAATGTCCTCGCCAGCCTCACTCATAGCGTAGGGCCTCCACGGGTTCGAGGCGCGCAGCCCACCACGCTGGGATTACTCCACCCAACGTGCAAATTCCAACAGCGGAAGCCCCGATGACCAACAGATCACGCATGGTCAGATAGGCCGGAATCTGGGTGAAGTTATAAATGTCCGGCGGGAACAACTCGACTCCAAAGACATGCGAGAGAAAACTCCGAATTACATTGATATTCTCGATGGTCAGCAGGCCCAGCGCGACCCCTACGGTCATGCCCACGACGCCGACGAAAAAACCCTGCAATAAAAAGATCCGTAAAATTTTTGATGACGATCCACCCAGTGATTTGATGATACCAATCTCCCTCGTTTTTTGTACGGCGACAGTAATTAGCGTGCACATGATGCAAAATGCGGCGACGACCGTTACCAGGATCAAGATGAAAAACATGGTGGTTTTTTCAACCTGGATGGCCCCGAGCAAGCGCCGATTCAGTTCCGCCCATGTTTGCGCGCGGAGGGGACGGGCGAGCTGTTTGTTCAGAGCATCTGCGACCTCGCGGGAACCATTGATCGGGTCGTCCGTGCGAATCTCGATCCCGTGGATGGCGTTGCCCAAACTGTAAAGTTCCTGTGCGGTTTCGAGAGATGTGAAGATCAAGCCGACATCGTACTCATACATTCCCGACTCGAAGATGCCGGTGACCGTCAACTCCATCGGGAGATAGACTTCCTCGCCTTTTTTTTCGAGATTGCGCGGCGAATAGACCGTGATCTTGTCACCGAGGAAAATGCCGTACTGCGAGGCCAACTCACGGCCGATAACTACTTTGTCACCAATCAGGTCGAGGCGACCTTCCTTGATGTACGAGCCGAGTTGGCTGACCGTCACCTCGCGCTGTGGATCAATGCCTTTGAGGTACGGCGTCGTCCTCCGGCGTTCGAACTCGATCATCACCAGCCCCATCGCAAACGGCGACGCGGCCTTCACGTGCGGCGTCTCTAGGACTGTTTGGAGCAGTCTGTCGCTGTGCTCGATCAAGCCACCCGATGTCACCGTAACATAGGCGTGCATGCCCATGAGCTTTTCGCGTAGTTCGCGGTCAAAACCGCTCATCACGGCGATGACAACGATGAGTACCCACACGCCAATCGCCACCCCCGACAGGGAGATGAGCGTGATGACGGAAACGAACGTGCGCTTGGGTTTGAGATAGCGGAGCCCGAGAAAAAGCTCGAAGGGCAGTCGTGTCATGTGTGCGGCCGCATCAGCGGGAAGAGGATCACATCGCGGATGCTTTCTGCGCCTGTGAGCATCATGACCAGCCGGTCGATCCCCATGCCCATCCCGCCGGCTGGCGGCATGCCGTGCTCCAGCGCCAGGAGAAAATCCTCGTCAAGCTTCTCGGCGTGTCCTTCCGCCTGGGACAGTAAACGCTCCCGTTGGACAACGGGATCGTTCAGTTCAGAGTACGCGGGGGCAATCTCCTGGCCGTTGATAATCAGCTCGAACACGTCCACGACACTTGGGTCCTGGCGGTTGGGTTTTGCGAGCACGACCAACTCGGCGGGGAGATGTGTCACGAACGTGGGATTCATGAGCGACGGCTCGATAATCTTTTCGAAAATCGAGTTGGTCACTTCGTAATCGGGCGTATTGGCGGTCACTTCAACTCCCATTGTGATCGCTTGGGCCTTGCGATCCTCGGGCGTGAGCGTGAACCACTCGTTGCCAATTCGCTCCTCGACCAACTCGCGGTACGTCACGCGACGCCACGGGGGCGTCAGGTCGATCTCCTGGCCATCGGCGCGGCGGATAAGCAATGAATCCGTGATGGCCTCCGCGACCGACACGATCATTCCCTGCGCCAGGTCCATCATCGACTCGTAATCGCCATACGCCTGATAGACCTCGAGCATCGTGAACTCGGGATTATGGCGGCGCGAGATGCCTTCGTTGCGAAAATTGCGGTTGATCTCGTAGATACGCTCGAAACCACCGACGAGCAATCGCTTGAGATAAAGCTCAGGCGCCACCCGCAGGAATAGGTCAATATTCAGGGCTTCGTGATGTGTCTCGAACGGCTTGGCCGTCGCGCCGCCCGCAAGCGGCTGCATCATCGGCGTTTCGACTTCCATGAAGCCGCGCGCGTCGAGAAACTTGCGCATCTCCGCCACGATCCGACTGCGCGCCAGGAACGTCTCGCGGGACCTTTCATTGAGGATCAAGTCAAGATAGCGTTGACGCAAGCGTGTTTCGACATCCTTGATGCCGTACCATTCCTTCGGGAGCGGCTGGATTGCCTTGCTCAACAACGTCACGCTCTCCACCTTGACGGTCAACTCGCCCGCATGGGTCGTGAACAGCTTGCCGCTAACGCCCACGATGTCGCCGAGATCGATGAAATGTTTGAAGAGATCGAATTGCTCTTCGCCCAATGCCTGCTTCTGGACGTAAATTTGGATCTTCGCAGTGGAGTCCTTGATGTCCGCGAAGAGGCTTTTGCCCATGTCGCGGTGGCTCAATACGCGCCCGGCCAGCCGCACCTCACGGTCGGGTGTGGCATTCGCGCGCGCGGAGCCGATCGATTCGCTCACTTCGTATCGCCCGCCGTATGGGTCGATCCCCAGCTCCAACAGCTTCTGCCGTTTTTCCAAACGTGGTTTGGTTAGTTCACCCTGGGGTTCCATGCCGTGCGAAGAATAGCCGCAGTCCCCGGCGCGGGCAACGCTAAACATTTCGCCTTCACGGGCTGGAATTCCCGGCGTGCTTGCGCTACGGTTCCCGCGTGAAAATGAGGAGCCTACTGGCGGCCCTTGCACTGGCGGGGACGACGGCGACACGCGCGCAGGACACGACCGCGCCGTTTGTCGGCAATTTCCCCAACGTCACCGAGGGACGCTACCAGGTCTTCGCGCAGAGCGGACACCAAATGGCGTTCGAGGTCAACATGTTCATGAACCAGATGCTGCGCCAGTATGAAAAGTTCTTCAGCAACTGGGGCGGCAAACCCGGCGCGCGCGTGATCGTGTTCGATAACGTCACGGATTTTCGTAACTATGCCGGGAACGTGGTCTCGTTGACTCATGCGGGCCTCGCGGGTTACTGTCATCTCAAGACCGATGAGGCGGGCAACCAGTTCTATGAAGTGGTGTCGTACCAGGACCCGAACTTGTGGCGCGTGCTGGCGCACGAGGGGTTTCACCAATTCATTGGATACGAACTCGGACTACAGGTCCCAACGTGGCTGAATGAGGGCACGGCGCAGTATTTTGAAACCAGCTTCATCACGGGTTCGCATTTCAACGTGGGCCAGGTCAGCCGCACGAAGCTGCTGTACGCGCAGGCACTGATCCTCAACAAAAAGGCGCCGCCGATTGCGCAGTTGGTTTCCTGGGACCAACCCACCTTTTATGCGAACGCCAATGTCGCCTACCCGATGAGTTGGGCACTCGTCTATTACCTGCTGAATTCGAACAATGACCGGTACGAGCAGAGCCGGTTTCGCCGTTATCTACAGGACCTGAAGTTTGGTAATGACAGTGTCCGAAGCTTGCAAAGGGAGTTTGGGTCGGACATCAACCGCTGGCAGGCCGACTTTGAAGACTACATCTTGCACCTGAAACCCCAGACGGATTGATGTCCCACGCATCCGCCGCGCCTTCCCGTGTTGTTGGTGGACGGTTTTTGCGAAATGTCTAGAGTTTTGCAGTCGATTTCGCTAGCGTGAAGCGCGGGTATGCAGGAAGTTGAACTGGCTTCGGGATGCTGAACTGGTACGACATCGTGGTGGTCGGCGCCCTGTTCTACGGCGTGTGGAGTGGTATCCATTCCGGCTTGACGGGTGAAATCATCCGCGTCATAGGGCTGGTGTTGATGATCGTGGTTGCCTTGGTGTTCCACGAATCCGTGGGCGACTGGCTCCGCATGAGTTCTTCGCTGTCCGACGAGACGGCGCAGCTTGTTGCTTTTGTGGGCATCGCCGTGGTGGTTTACTTGATCACGTTGGGAATCCGTCTGAAGACCCACCAGCGGATGCAGGAACTGAAGGTCGGGGCACTGTTGGAAAACGTGGGTGGTGGTTTCGCGGGGGTGATTCGGATGGCGGTGATTATGGCATGGGTGACGATGGTCCTGAGCCTGTCGACGAGCGGTTTCCTGGCCGATCAGGTCGGTATGAACTCCCGTTTTGGATCTCTGGTTCTCGACCAACTCCCAGCGTTACGAGCAATGATGAACCATGGCGGGCTGTTGCCGAAGGCGAGCCGACCGCCGGATCTGCCCCACGAGGAAAACAGCCCGACCAATACGCAACATTCAGAAACGGTTACTCAATAAGCTGTGCCCGGTTTAATTCCTGAACCTGTTCTCGAGCAAATTCGCCAAAACAACGACGTTGTCGAGGTGATCGGCTCCTACTTCCCACTGAAACGGGCGGGTGCGAACTTTCGCGCCCTCTGCCCATTCCACAAGGAGAAGACCCCGAGTTTCAATGTGAATCCGTCAAAGCAAATCTGGCACTGCTTCGGCTGCGGCGAAGGCGGCAACGTGTTCAGTTTTGTGATGAAGTACGAGAACGTCGACTTCCTTACCGCAGTCCGCCGCCTGGCCGAACGCGCCGGTATCAAGCTGGAATACGAGGAACGCGCCGGTGACCCGGGTCGTGACCAGAAGGATCAGCTTTTGGTGCTGCACGAAGTTGCCGCGAATTTTTTCCATCACAATCTCATGAAGGAACCGAGCGCCGCGGTCGCGCGCGAGTACCTGAAGAATCGCGGCATCACCGCTGAGACAGCCAAGAAATGGCGGCTCGGCTACTCGCCCGATGCCTGGGACGGGCTGATCCAGCATGCTGCAACGAAGAAACTTGCCGCGGAATTGCTGGCCGCGGGGGGCCTGGCTTTACAACGTGACCGGGGCGATGGATTCTACGACCGGTTTCGCGGGCGGTTGATGTTTCCGATTTGTGACGAGCAAGGGCGTGCGGTCGGGTTCAGCGGTCGCATCCTGACCGATGCCAAGGACCAGCCAAAGTACGTCAACTCGCCGGAAACGCCGATTTTCCAGAAAGGCCGCATCCTCTTCGCACTCGACAAGGCCAAGCGTGCGATTCTCGACGAAAAATATGCGATCGTCTGTGAAGGACAGGTCGATACGATCTCCTGCCACGAGGCGGGCGTTGAAAACGTGGTTGCGCCACAAGGCACCGCCCTCACCGAACAACACGCGCGCATCTTGAAGCGCTACGCCGAAGAGGTCGTGTTGATGTTCGATGCCGACGCGGCCGGCCAGAACGCCATCGTGCGTAGCGCCGGGCCGTTGTGGGATGCGGGCGTGGTCATCCGCGTGGCGGTCCTGCCGCCCAGGCACGACCCCGACAGCTACGTGAAAGCCTTCGGCGGGGAAAAGCTAAAGGAGTTGGTTACCAAGGCGCCCAGTTTTTTTCTGTATCTGCTCGACCGACTTTCACAGCAGCACGACCCGCGGACGGAGCGTGGCAAGCTGCAGATTGCGCGGCAAATGGCTGAATGGCTGGCGCGCATTCCGACGCCGATCCTGTTGGCGACGTATGCGCAGCAAACCGCCAGGCGCCTCGACATCGGCGAAGACGTCCTTCGCAAGGAGGTCACGAAACTGACGGGTAGTCGACGCGACCGCACAGGCATTGCCGGCGGTGACGATGAGTTGAATGACGCGGCAGACATCGATGAGGAACGACCGCGCGGGTTGCCGGCGGAGGAGATGCTGTTGCGAACGATGCTGGCGGATGAACGCATCATTGAGATAGCCGCGGAACGCTTGGATTTGGCGTGGTTGAGTAACAGCCTCGCGGGGCAAACAATCCAGGACGCGTTACGCCTCTATAATGGACGGAACTGGAACGGGCCGAACTCGCTCCTCAACCAACCGCAGAGCGATCAGACGAGTCGGCTCGTCTCGGAGTTGCTGTTGAACCAGGAATCTGTCAAACAGCCGGAAGCGGCTGCAGCGGATTGCCTTGCGACGCTGGAGCAGCGCTGGATGAAGCAGCGCCTGGGCGAGTTGCGGCGGCAATTGCAGCAGCCCGGTTTGAGCGCGGCAGATTCAGCCCCGCTGCACCAACAGTTGCTTGACTTGGACTCCAGACTGCGGCATATTGCCACGTTTTTGAAGGGGAAACCGTAGCTTACCCGGCGTTGGCCATAGATTTATTTTTATTATGTCGAAGGATAATCATCATCGGAAGAAACCCGCCGTCCACGAACCACCCAAGCTCGATCGCGACGAGAAAAACGAGAAGATCAGGGAGCTGATCAAGCTCGCCAAGGAACAGGGCTACCTGACCTATGGCGACGTAAACGACATTCTGCCGGAGAGCATTCTCTCTCCCGACGAACTCGACGCGATCCTGATCCAGCTTCGCGGGATGGATATCGAGATCATCGACGCCTCGGAGGTCGACCGTTTCAAGCGGGAGGCCGAGGAGGAAAAAGAGACCGCCAAGGTCGATTCCCGCCTCGACATTCTTGATGACCCGGTGCGCATGTACCTCAAGCAGATGGGCCAGGTGCCGTTGCTCACGCGCGAACAGGAAGTCGAAATTTCCAAGCGCATCGAGACCGCCGAGAACCACGTAAAGTTGATCATCAACAATTTCGGCTTCACGGCCAAGGAGCACATGGCGCTCGCGAAACGCCTGCTCAACGGCAAGGAGCGGTTCGACCGCGTGATCATCGACAAGAAAATCGACAGCCGCGAGCAATACATGCGCGTGCTGCCGCGGTTGCTCACGCAGGTAGAAAAGGCCGACTTGGTGGTCGATGGGAAGTACGACAAGGCGACGCGGTCGGGACTCAATAAGAAAGAAACCGAAAAACTCCGGCGCGATTTCAAGAAGTCCGACACGGCGCTCCAGAAGTTGTTCGAGAAGTTCTTCTTCAAGCAAAAGGTGCTTGAAGAATTTGTCGAGAAGGCCAACGAAGTGCGAGAGAAATTCGATGAGGCGCTGTTCCAGATCGAACGGATGGAAAAGTTGCGCCGCTCCCCCGCCCTCGATGCGGACCAACGCAACGAAGAGCGCAAGTTGAAGAAGCTCGAACTGGGCTCGCGCATGAACACCGAGGAATTCATCAAGGCGCACGACGAACTCAAGTCGTGGATGAAGAAAGCGGTCCAGGCCAAGAGCGAGATGGTGGAAGCCAACCTGCGCCTCGTGATTTCCATTGCCAAGAAGTACACCAACCGCGGCCTCTCCTTCCTCGACCTGATTCAGGAAGGCAACATGGGCCTGATGAAGGCTGTGGAAAAATTCGAGTACCGCCGCGGCTACAAGTTTTCCACGTACGCCACCTGGTGGATCCGCCAGGCCATCACCCGCTCCATCGCCGACCAGGCCCGCACGATCCGCATCCCCGTCCACATGATCGAGACGATCAACAAGTTGATGCGCGTGCAAAAGCAGTTGCTCCAGGAATTCGGCCGCGAACCGGTTCCCGAGGAAGTCGCCGAAGAAATGCAGATGCCCGTCGATCGCGTCCGCGCCGTGCTCAAGATGGCGCAGCAACCGATTTCGCTGCAATCCCCCATCGGCGACAGCGAGGACACCAGTTTCGGCGACCTCATCGAAGACAAGTCCGCCGAGAACCCGTCCGACATGGCGTCGTACTCGCTGCTCAAGGAAAAGCTCAACGACGTGCTGGACACGCTGACCGAGCGCGAGCGCAAGGTGCTGCAACTGCGTTTCGGCTTGGGCGACGGCTACTGTCGCACGCTCGAAGAAGTGGGCCGGCAATTCCGCGTCACCCGCGAGCGCATCCGCCAGATTGAAGCCAAAGCGCTGCGGAAGATGCGCCACCCCACGCGCCTGCGCCAGGTCGAAGGTTTCCTGCAAGCGCAGGGCTTCTAGCCAACTCTTTTTCATCCTCCCACAAGCCTTGATGGGCCTAATTTTGCGGCCATTCAAAGCTTGCCGGACATCCACCTTTCTGTTATAGATATCAGAAGGTGTGAGGGTCCCGTTTGCCCCTGGTTTCGGAAAGTGCGTTGATGAATCCGCAAATTCTGAACGCAGATGAAGGAACGAGCACGGGCGCGCGTTGGGTACACGCTTTCACCTTGATTGAACTCCTCGTTGTGATTGCCATCATCGGCATTCTGGCGGCGATGCTGCTTCCCGCCCTGAACAGCGCGCGGGAACGAGGTCGTCGGGCTGTCTGCATCTCGAATCTTCATCAGATCGGCCTGGCCGGTTTGGCGTATGCCGATGACTGGAAGGGTTTTCCCTGCATGGGTAATCCGGCCGCTGAACCTTGGCGCTGGGCTGGGAATCTGATCAATGTGCCGATGGATCTGCCGACTCGGCCGCTCAATCCCTATCTCAAAATCACCCACGTTCAGCTTTCCAATACCGGATCGCTGGCTCCGAATATTGCGTCCGTAATGCGGTGTCCATCAGATCGCTCCTACCAAGGCGGGCCAAGCTGGTATCAAATGCAGGGCACGAGCTATTTTTTCAATGTCTACGGCTGGAAGCACAACCCCGGCACCGGCACCACTGATTTCAATGGATTGGTGAAGACAATTAAGAACACCGCTACGGAAATCGGTGGTGTGAACCCGGCAGACGTGAGTAAGGCATCGATTGTCGTCATCGCCGCTGACTACGTCGTCAATTACGCACTGGCCGCCACCGAGTATGGGTCCGACCCGAACCTTCTGGGACCGCACCAGCCAGGCACGGGCTGGGGTAACGCCGTATTTGTCGATGGCCACGCCGCGTGGGTGCACTTTGCCGAATCGACCGCCTCCTATTACCAAGGCCCGGACTGGACGATGGTCGCGCAGTAGCGGCATCGGCGAAAAATTCAGGACGAATTGCCGATTTGGATTATATTGAATCGTCATGGAGGCCAGTGCCGTTATCCGCATGTGCGCTCCCCTTGTCCAACCGCTGGAAGACACGGGCGCGATCCCGAACAACCCAAACTGTCCACTCCTCATCTATCCGAACGCCCTCGTGCTGCCGAAGGACAATCCAGCTCGGTTCATTGAGCAATTGCTGGCGGACAACCAATGGGGCGGGACGTGGCGGAACACCATCTACGCGTTTCACCATTATCACAGCACCGCGCACGAAGTCCTCGCCTGCTACCGCGGTTCGACCGAGGTCCAACTCGGCGGTGAACCGGGCATCCTGCACACGATGAACGTCGGCGACGTCATTTTGATTCCCGCCGGCACCGGTCACAAGAACCTCCATGTCACCGACGACTTCGCCGTAGTGGGCGGTTATCCCCGAGGACAAAAGTGGGACATGTGCTACGGTGAATCCGGCGAACGCCCCCAAGCCGATCAAAACATCGCCCGCGTCCCGCTCCCCAAATCCGACCCGATCTACGGCACCGATGGGCCGGTGCTGGAATTCTGGAAAGCTTAGGTGCCGATGCCCCGCAGGTGTGACACCCGCGGGGCAATTCGTCTTTGCCATGCGGAATTACATGTTGTGCCCAACGCCTCTCTGCACCGGCTTGATGATCCCAAACAGGCCATGCCCTTCACCGCCGATACCCGCCGTGAAATAGAGCACCAGCCCATCCACCGCGTCGGGGTCATGCCTGTCCAACCCGGGAGGCACACTCGAAAGCGCGCTGAACTTCAAGCCCCACAAGCTGTCGATGGCAATGACGTTGCCGCGCACGTCCGTGAGTTGCCCCAGAAACGCTCCCGAACCGGGCGCGTACGCATTGATCCGCCCATCGCCAAAATTCCCCACCAACACCGCGCCGCTGAACTCCCCGAAACGACTGGGCGCCAGTGCCACGCCCCACGGCGAATTCAACGCGCCGTTGGCCGCGAATTGTTGGAGCCGGTTCCCATCCAGATCAAACACATCGACAAACCCGTTCCCCGGCCCAGCGACGTCGTCGTGTTTTTCCGCGTTCTGGATCGCAAACGTAACGTACAACTTCCCGTCGATGTCCTGAATGCCAAATGGCGCGTAGCCCGCCGGTAGTGTCCCGTCCGTGAACGAACTCACAAAATTAAAGTTCGCGTCATACTTCTCGACGGTCCCATCATGGAAATTCGTCACGAAGATAAACTCGTTGGACGAACTGTCGGCCGCCCGCGCGATGCCCTTGTACACCGCATTCGACGCGGAATGATCGATCACCAGCACCGCGTTGGTCGGGTCCACAACCGGGTTCCAGCCGGAAACCGTGCCGTCTTCCGTGGACCAGAGGAAGAGACTCGGCGCTGAATTCGTCCCCTCGGTGATCGCGAACGCGCTCGTATTGTTGCCGATCATCCCGGTCGGCGTCGCCGGATTCGTACTGCCCGCCGGCGGCGCGACGATCACCACCAGCGATCGGGGCGTCCCATCCGCGTCATATAATGTGGACACACCCGTCCCATTGTCCGAGACCCAGACCCGACCCGACGATGGCACGACCACGAGCCCCCATGGATTCACCAGGTTCGGGTCGGTGAACTCGCCCACACCGGCAATGTCCGACACCAGGTTCACCTGCCGATACTCACCCGAAGGCCGCGGTTTTCCCTTCTCCGACTTCGCAACGCTGCCCGTCGCCAACACCAATCCCGCGATCGTAAGAATCCCCAGAAAACCAAACGCCATCCTTCCCTCAAATGACTTCATACCCGCTCTCCTTTCCCGTTCTTGTTGCAGTTGACTTCCCTCTTGATCCCGTACCAACCTGCCGTGCGAACGCGTCGCGATTCCGCGTGTCCCAACGGCGCAACGCTTCACGTACGAGTACACTAGGCAGGCCTTGTTTTTCCTGCAACCGGGGAAGGTTCCGATTCCGATGTAGGGTCGAATCCTAACAGCGCGCTCCGGCAGATTACACGTCGGCTACAGCGCGGTCATAAAAGGCGAGATAATCGTCCGGCGTCTGGCCCGCGCGGAAGCTCATCGCCGAGCGCGGATGCATGTTCATCTGGCCCGTGATGTTATAGGGAATCGACGGGCCCCAATCAAACTGCTTCCGCATCGGCAGGATTGTGTGCTGGATCACATCCAGCACCGCGCGCAGTTTGAACTTCGGATTGCGCAGGAAACCGAGCAGCAGTTCCATCGGACAATTCCCCGCGCCGCGACCGAGCCCCATCAAGGTCGCATCCACGCGATTGCATCCAAGAATAATGGCCTCAATCGTATTGGCGAACGCTAACTGCAAATTATTGTGCGCGTGAATCCCCACGTCCTTCTTCAATCCCTCGACGGACTTCGCGTACTTCCTCACAAGATAATCAATCTGCTCGCGGTACAGATTGCCGTAACTGTCCACCACCACCACCGCGCTGATCGGCGTCTTCGCCGCGAGCTGCAGCACCGTGTCGATCTCCGCGTCCTGCGTGATCGAGATGGCCATCAGATTCAACGTCGTCTCGTACCCCAACTCGTGGCAATGATGGATCATCTCCACCGCCTCGGAAATCTGGTTGGCGTAACACGCCACGCGGATCATCGAGAGCACGCTGTCCTTCGCGGGAATAATCTGCCGTTTCCAATCACTCTTCCCGCCCGCATCCGCCATCGCCGCGAGCTTCAACCCCGGCGCCACCTTCTTATGATCGCCCACCACCCGCCGCAGGTCCTCCTCGTCGCAATGCCGCCACGGCCCGTACTCCGCCCGCGGAAATTGCTCCACCGAATTCTTGTAACCGATCTCCATGTAATCGATCCCGCTCGCCACGCACGCGGCATACACCGCCTTCACCTGCTCGTCAGTGAACTTCGAATTATTGATCAACCCCCCGTCGCGAATGGTGCAATCCAGCACCCGCAACTCCGGCCGATACGTGATCCATGGCGCTTTGTCAGTCATAGAGCGAATTCCCTTCCAGAAACCGAACCACCCTCATAACGGCGGGGTGCCTGCTCTGTCAACAATAAGCCCCTTAACGAACCGACAGGAAATTTGCCTCGTCCGCACAACCCATTCCAAATCAACCACATGACTGGGGAGTTCGTTTCGTAATTTCGCGGTCTGGGGCGCGCCGTCTCGTCCTCCGTAGCCTTGGCGAAGGAGGAAGTTTCTTCGCGAAGTAGGCTTGCACGTTGAGCGTTGAAAGTTGGATGTTGAACGTTTATCCGTTCACCATACCATTATCGGAATCCGATGTCCAGAGCGGAGTGCGGCACTGGCTGCGCGACACGCCGCGATGTAGTTGTCGCGGCAACGTCATCCGCTAATTCGCCGTCGGCTGTAGCCGCGCTTGCCAAGCGCGGAATCCGCCCCTGTAGCCGCTGGCTTCAGCCTGCGCAGTTGTGCGCTGAAAAGCCTGCCCCGAATCCTTATGGTTTCATCCGGATGTAGCCGCGCGCGATGAGAGCCGAATTCGCGCCGGCGGCGCAATCCGCCGCGCGCCTTAGCCTGTTGTAGCTGCGCTTCTATGAAGCGCAGGCTCTGTCCCCTGTAGCCGCAGGCTTTAGTCTGCGAACTTGCGGGTTGAACGTTGGAAGTTGAACGTTTAGGTATTCTTCACGGTATGTTCGCGTTGATCGAGGACAGCGTATTATTGACCTTGTTGCCGAGCCCCTGAAGAACCAGGATCGCCACCACCGCAATCAAAGCCAGAATCAGCGCGTACTCCACCAAACTCTGACCCGATTGTTTCCGCACCACACGAGCCAACTTTTGTAGACGTTTTTTCATAGATCTCCACTTTGAAGGAGCATACGGTCCAATAAAACATTTGCCTATCAGGTACCGCCTTTATTTCGCTTAGGAAGAAATCCTAGAAGCACTGACCATCTTTTCCCCTCGTGCTGTCCGCGTAGTCGCTCACGGCAGGTTCGCGTTGACTGACGACAGCGTATTATTGACCTTGTTGCCGAGCCCTTGAAGAACGATGATCGCCACGACAGAGATCAACGCTAGAATCAGCGCGTACTCCACCAAACTCTGACCCGATCGCCTCCGTCCCTTACGAAACAGCCTTTGCATACGTCTTTTCATAGGCCTTCGATAGCAGCAATATAAATGCCCGGCGGAATTTACCTCGCAGGCGTGTCCCACATTTCGTGCAGCGCGACACCTGCGAGTCGAGGCGATGTGAACCTACTCACGAACTCCGGTTGCTGTAACCCCGCTGCTACCATGGCTGCGCAAGGAATCTGGCTGTGCAAGGAATCTTCACCATTACACCGGTGTAATCTTGCGCGCGCAGCCCGCCCGACACGCGATCCTCGGTGCTCTGTCATGCATGCGAGAGTTTTTTCAGGAAACCGAAGTCCCCTCACAACTGCGATCCGCTCCCCCGTAGCCGCGGGTGTTGAACGCGGAATCCCTCGGCTGTAGCCGCGCTTGTTAAGCGCGGATGAATGGCTACTGTATCTTCGCGCCAAATACCTTCTTAAGCAGGTCGGTGCTGCGTGCGACGGGGTTTTGACGGATGTTCTTCTCCTCCGCGGCCACCATCTTGAACAAACCATCCAACGCCTTGCTGGTCACGTAACCATCCAGATCAACGGCGTTGTTCTGGCCCATGAACTGGTTGATCGAGCCGGCATGCTTCATCAATTGCTTGTAGGCCGCCGTGACGCCCGTCTTCTCCGTCGCCTGCTTCACGATCGGCAACATTTTTTCGGTCAGTTGCGCCGCGCTGGTCTTGCGGAAATACTGCGTCGCCGCATCGTCGGGACCCGCGAGAATCGCCTTGGCGTCATCCACGTTCATCTTGGTGATCGCATCACCGAAGATCGCCGCGGCCTCGGGCACAGCCTGTTCCGCCGCGTGATTCATGGTGGCAATGAATTCGTCCACCACCTTGTCCTGCCCTACCGCATGGGCCGCCTGCTGCACTCGCTTAAGGGAATCCGGCACCGGGATCTTCACATCGAGATTGTTCAAGTAGCCGCCATCGTGCCCCAGATTGGCCACGGCCTGCTGGACGCCCTTCGACAACGCCTGTTTCAACCCGTCATACATCTCCCCCTGCGTCAGGGATGTCACGCCCGCCGGCGCGGCATTGCTACCCGTTATGTCCTTCTTAAAAGTGTCCAACCACCCCGCCTCAGCGGTAACCGAAAGCAACCCGATCAGTAACGGAGTGAACAGCCAAACGGACCAAGAGCGATAGTTTTTCATAAATGTTTTCCCCGTCAACGCTGTGCCGCCTCAAAGCCTGATACTCGGCCTCGCGAAAGTCAAGAAGCAGTCCTGGCCTTCCCTGGTGGGAGCGACATTCCTGTCGCGACTCCCCCCGCAGCCGTCCTCGCCGCCACCCCACATCCTGCCGCCCCGTAATCGCGCCGACTGCACCTACAAATAAGACTCCCAAATATAGTAAGACAGGCTATATTTTCTTACAAATATTTCTTGCATTACTTATGGAAGATGCTGTACTTTGACACGGAAGCGAGAGGAACAACATGTATACAGCTTACGTTACATCCAAAGGGCAACTGGCCATCCCGGTCAAATTGCGCCGGAAATACAACATCAAAAAGGGTACCCGCGTCAACTTTGTTGAGGTCAACGGCAAAATCGTTATGCAGCCTGTAACGCGCGAGTTCATCGAGTCATTCCGCGGCATCTTCAAGTTGAAACCCGGCGAGAAATCGGCGACACAGGAATTGATTGAGGAGCACGCGGAAGAAGTGCGCCGCGACGAGGAGAAGATTGCGCGCCACAGTGTTTGACAGCTACGCGGTTCTCGCGTTGTTTTTCGGAGAACCCGGCACGGACCAAGTCGAAAATCTGCTCCACGAGGCTGCCACCACCAATCGGCCCGTGCTGATGACCGCGATGAACTGGGCCGAAGTGCTCTACCAGATGCGGCGCAAACGCGGCAACGAAGGAGTCGCGACAGCTAAGTTGTTCGAGGCGACGATGCCCTTCGACGTCGTCCCCGCTGACCGTGATCTCGCCGAGCTTGCTGCCGAATACAAAGCCGCGCACAAGATGTCACTCGCCGACGCTTTCGCCGCCGCCCTGGCCAAGCAGAAAAAAGCCGAACTCGTCACCGGCGACAAGGAGTTCAAGCCATTGGAGCAAGAGCTAAGGAAGATTACATGGCTTAAGTAGATGAAACGCTGGGCATGAATAACAAACAAAAAGAAGAACTGTGTCTTGCCCTGATGCGTGCAGACAGTGAAGCGGCGCTTGTTCAAATCCTCACCGACGCGGGTTATTGGCAAAGCAAACGATGCTGGCGACTTTACGGAGACAGGGAGAATAATTTCAGCACAATCGGCAACCAACAAAATCGGCCCGATGCCGCCCTAGTCGAAAAGTTGGTAAATTCAGTAGATGCCCGATTAATGCATGAGTGCCTAGCTTGCGGGATAAACCCACAATCACCGGCCGCGCCACAGACAATTCGCAACGCCATCTCCCAATTCTTTGAGGATGGTCGCACTAGCGGCAGTGTTTTCGGTGGGCAGGTTAAGACTTGGGATAATGAAAGGCGGCGGGAGGTTGCCCGCGGAATCACGCTCGCCGCAACCGGAGTTAAAGGGCAAGAAGGTGACCCCTGCCTAACAATTGCTGACGAAGGAGAAGGGCAAACACCACGTAATTTTCCAGAGACGTTTCTCTCTCTTGAAAAGTCTAACAAGCTTCGCATTCCTTTTGTTCAAGGGAAGTTCAATATGGGTGGGACAGGCGTTTTGGAGTTTTGCGGACGGCAAAATCTTCAATTCATTTTGAGTCGACGAAGTCCACGCATACTTAATGGGAATTTCAATCATCCAACCGATGACGAGTGGGGATTTACTGTCGTACGTCGTGAAGACCCTTTAGGAAACCGCCGAAGCTCATCATATACTTTCCTGGCTCCCGTTGGCGCAGATGAGAAGCCTCAACAGGGGGAAGTTCTCACGGTCGCTGCAGAAAAACTACCGTTCTTCCCGGACGGAGCAGTGCCTTATGCGCGCGAGTCTGAGTGGGGAACACTGATCAAGCTTTACGAGTATTCACTTCCCGGTCATCGCACCCATATCCTACGCAAGAGCGGCTTACTCGCCCGCCTTGAATTGCTGCTTCCCGAACTTGCATTGCCAATTCGTTTGCATGAATGCCGCCCCGGATACGGTGGCCACGCGGGTAGCTACGAAACAACGCTTACCGGACTCAGCGTACGCCTAGATGAAGGCGGGCGCGCAGAGAATCTTGAAATGGATTTCCCTGTGTCCGTCGAGATGACGTGTGCTGGCGAGCCAATGACCGCAACCATTTTTGCTTTTAAAAAAGGTCGTGCAGAGACCTACCGCAAGTCTGAAGGTATTATTTTCGCGGTAAACGGTCAGACACATGGATACCTCACGGTGGAATTCTTCCGCAGAACAAAAGTCGGACTTTCATACCTTGCTGATTCGATACTCGTAATCGTGGATTGCACCGGCATTACTGGGCGCGGCCGCGAATTGCTGTTTATGAATAGCCGCGATCGCCTGCGTGACGGTGATCTTCGCAAGCAAGTCGAACAAGAACTTGAAGATTTACTAAAAAACCAATCGGGCTTGAAAGCCCTGCGTGAACGACGGCGCCGTGAGGAGATCGAATCTCGCATTGAAGATTCGAAACCTCTTGAACAAATCTTGGAAACGTTGCTTAAACATTCCCCGACGCTGGCGAATCTTTTCCTATTTGGAAAGCACGCGTCGAATCCTTTCAAGCAGATTAAGGCCGGTTCAGAAGATAAGCCCTACGAAGGCAAAACATATCCCACCTATTTTAAGTTCAAGGGGAAAGACCCTGGCTACGAATTGAGCCGAGAGGCGCACGTCAACATGCGCTGTCGGATTGCGTTTGAAACCGACGCGGTGAACGATTATCTCGGTCGCAGCATTGATCCCGGTACATTCACTCTGTTTGTATTCGACGGCCTATTGCGACAACAGGCAAAGAATTTGGGCTTCGCGAGTAATGTGAATCTCCAAAACGGGATTGCGACTTTAAGTGTCAAATTCCCTGAAACCTGCAAGGTTGGAGACAAGCTTAGGTTTATCGCAGTGGTGAACGATGCAACCCAAGCCGAGTCCTTCGAAAACAATTTCTCTATTCTGCTTCAGAAAGCAACCGAGGCATCGGGAGGTAAGGGGGATAGGCAAAGGCCTCCAAAAGAAGATGATGGAGAGGATCGCGAGATGCCTGGCGGTCTTGAGTTACCCGAATGCATTCGGGTCACAGAAGAACAATGGAATACTTACAATTTTGACAAATACACCGCACTTGTCATCAAGGACAACGGGAAGGGAGCTGACTCGCAGACCAGCGAATCAGTGAAAGTCATCTATGATTTTTTCCTCAATGCAGATAATGTCCATCTTCAGCGATTTCTAAAGTATGAGTTGAGATCTGGTGATGACAACAGGGTGGCCAAGTCGCGTTTCGAGTTGGGAATGCTGTTAACAGGATTAGCAATAGCTTATCAAGACAGCCTTGACCGCAAGCACGAAACAGCCCAGGACGAAGCCGGAGAAACCATTCTGAAGGAAAGCGTCGAACAGCGAGTAGCTAGTGTCACAAGAGCTTTCGCACCGTTTCTGCTACCAATGATTGACGCGCTCGGCGCGCTGGACTCTGATAGCGTGCACGTGGCAGATACGTCCGGCGAATCCACTTAGTGAATCGTCAGGCCAGTTTGTGAAACAGAACGACTTCTTTGCTACTTGCGATTGTACCTTTCCGATTTGCGTACCATTTACGATTGGGAACGGAACGCCATAATCTACCATCGTCCGAATTAGCTAATTCAGGAATCCTTTTCTCGGTAAATCCGACGCTTTCCATCGTACGAAGGTACATCGGTAGTTGCCATGTCGGATCGGAAAACGCGACCATTTGAACAACCAAGGTTTTCTGGCTCGCAACCCGTGCTACAGATTTGAACGCTGCACTCAATTGGTCGAAGTAGGTCTTAAGCCCTGGCTCATGCCGATCTCCGAACGTATAGAACGATGTACCGCTACCATCTTTGCCGTTAGCTATCCAGTACGCCGCTGGTGTCTCCTTCCGACCTTGAATCTGCCACCGATGATAGAGGATATGCACGCCGGGATACGGCGGTGAAGTGAGAACGAGGGTCGGTGTGGAATGGGCTGAGAACGCAGGATCGAATTCGATGCCGACGACTGACCGAGGCAAGCAAGTGGCCGTTGTTTCCGAACGTCCATGTTTACGGACGGCATGTGCATATTCCCTCGCACCGTGGCTCATCGCATTCAAATCGCTTAAGAATCTCCTGCGGAATTCCACGGCTTTCGGGATCTCTTTGCGACAGTCCAAAGCCCATTGCGCAGTCTTTAACAATACGCATCGAGCGAAGCAGCGTTGTTTCGCAGTTCGCAAATCGCGGAGCCGTCCGAGAGCCAGCTCCAATGTCTTACGAATTGGCCATGTTCTCCTACCAGAAATGTTTCGATGATATCCATCTGCAGCCCACCGATTCGCAGGGGCTGGCGGATTGTGAAGGTTCAATTCGGGCATCAAAGCGTACGCCCAAACGCGAACCTCAAGAAGGTCGGCATCTGACAAAACCGTCGTCTTTGCTTCGGAAATAAACACCGCAAGGCTGTTTATGTCTGTGCCGATAGCTCTTCTGCCTAATGCACTCGCCTCCACGAGCGTTGTCCCGCCGCCCATGAACGGGTCGAACACGGTCTCGCCGGGTTTTGTGAATGCCTTAATCGCAGCTCGTACAAACTGCGGAGAAAATCTGGCAGGATAACGATAATATCCGTGACTAAGGCCCACCACCGGCTTTTTGCTGTGGACGGCCTCTAAAAATACGTCACGGGTAGATGCCTCCAGCATGGCGTCCCCCATTCTTACCTCCTTGTACTACTAATTGTAGCACACCTGTCAACGGGCCGCTTTGCCAGATCACTTGGGGATCGGCGTGTGGCGCGCGTTCTGGGCGAAGAAGATGGCCGGCAACATCGCACGTGACCGCTTCGTGAACCGTGAACTGCGCAAGGCCGGTTGGCGCGTCATCCGCATCTGGGAACACAGCCTCCAAAATCCCGTCGGTGTCATCGCGCGGATCGCGAAGGCACTTAAGAGTTAGCCCGCCCCTCGCCGCAAGCGGCTGCAACCCGCCTCAACGCAGGCTGGTAACCACTGGTGTGCAGTGTCAGGTGTACTGGACACGCGTGTCCATCTTGTACAGGTCGTTGGACATTCACGTAACGCGGATTCCGTGACCGCGAAAAAAAACGCGGCGGTTACCTCTCTTCACAACCCACGCATCGAACGGACGTTACGGCGTCCACTACTGGTTACCTCCGGCGCCTTGTATTTCTTGGCACGGGGCCCGCTAATACCAAACGGCAAGTAGACGAGGTGAGCTTGGAGTTGCGATAGCAACACGGGCACATCGAGCGGTTAGGGTATCGGTATAGGGGTCGGTAGTGGGATCGGTTGAGGGAAAAGCTAACATGATGAATATTCCGTTTCGATGTGCCCCCGCAGTCACCCTGCGGGTTTGGGTCGCCCTGGTTGGTCTGGCAATGGCCTCCTCCTCCATGACGTCCGTAAATGCCGCGGTGAGCTTTAGCGGAACCGCCGCAGGCAACGGCGCCGGCCAGACCAACAAGGCGACCGTCACTTTCGATCTCACCATCTCGGGTACGACCACCAACCTCCTCGTGACGTTGACCAACCTCGGCACCTACAAACCCAATGATCCGCCAGACATTCTCACGGGCGTCTTCTTCACGATCCCGGGCGATCCAACACTGTCAAAGATTTCAGGTGTGTTGGCCGCCGGTAGCGTTGGCGTGGAAGACGGCCATAATTTGACGGTCCCTGGCGGTGTCGTCGGTGGCTCCTGGGCTTATAAAGCCGGGTTGACCGGCACTCCGCTGGGCGCGAACGAAGGAGTTGCCGCGGCCGGCTTTAATCCCCTGTTTGGTTCGGGAGACCTTTTCCCGGGCGCCATGCTGACGGGGGATGACGGCGCGCCCGACGGAATCGGCGGAGGATTGACCACGTTGGTCGACGACGGCAGCCAGTATAATGGCGGCACCTCAGGGCGGCCCTACATCAAGAATAGCGTCGTGCTTACGTTGGGCGCTGTTCCCGCCAGCTTTACGTTGGGCGGGATCACGAACGTGAGTTTCGCTTACGGATCGGCGCCCGACCAGACGTTCCCAGCGACAGCAGTGCCGGAGCCGGGCCCCATGGTGCTCGCGGGCGTGGGCATCGTGTTTGTGATTGCGCTGGGTCGTAGGCGGCGCTAACACAATCACTGATAGGGTGGCGCTGCCGCGCTGCCGATGCCGCGAACGTTCTGTTTCCCTTTTGGAACTCCTTCCAGCAGTTGACCCTGCAATGAAAACGTTATCATTTGAACTTTTGCGTCGCTTTTGGAAGTCGAGCGAGTGTATCATCAGCGGGGATCAGGGAACCGGTTCACGATGACTGCACCACGGGCTTTCGCCAATTCTTTCATTCGAATCAAACGAGTGTTTTTGACTTCAGCCGTCGGCGGCTCCTTGCTTCTCGGATTCCTCGGGGCGTGGACACCCATCGCGTACGGCCAAACCTTGTCGCTCGTCTGGAGTGATGAGTTCAACAGCGCCGTAAACTCCAACGTCGATACCACCAAGTGGAAATTCGACACCGGTGCCGGCGGCTGGGGCAACAATGAGTTGCAGACGTACACCAGCAAGACCAACAACGCGTACGTCGCCGGCGGCTTCCTCCACATCCGCGCGCAAAGAGAGAACACCAGTCCCGTCACCATAAGCTCCGCCCGCCTGAAGACCCAGGGCCTTTTCGCGACGCAATACGGTCGCATTGAGTGGCACGCCAGGCTCCCCGCCGGCGCCGGCATGTGGCCCGCGCTCTGGATGATGGGAACCAACATTAACACCCAACCCTGGCCAAAGTGTGGCGAAATCGATGTCGTGGAAAATGACGGGGCCAATATATTTTTCGACCAGGGAAGCATCCATTCCGGCGGGAACCTGGGCGACTCGACGGGTATTTTCAACTTCACCGGTGGCGACTCGGTCACCAACTTCCATGTTTATGATTTGGATTGGGTATCCAACTCGATCAAGTGGTCTGTCGACAACGTGCTTTACGAGACCCAAACCAATTGGACCACCTCTGCTTCGGGCAAGTCGTATCCATTCCCCTTCAATCAGGGTTTTTTCCTGCTGATGAATCTCGCGACTGGCGGGAATTTCGTTAACAATCCGAGCACGAACGCCGTCCTTGCCAGCCTGCCCAACGAATTCCTCATCGATTACGTCCGCGTTTACCAGTTCGTCCCGATAGTGAACCCCTTGATCGTGGCGATCTCTCCTGTCACCGGCTGCGCAACGGGTGGCACACCGATTACTGTTAGCGGGGTGCATTTCAAAAACGGTTGCACCATCAGCATGAACGGCGTGAACGCAACCGGTGTCACCTTCGTCAATTCCAACACGCTGACGGGCGTTACCGGTCCCAACCCTCCGGGCACCTACACCGTCATCGTCAAGACTCCCGGCCTACCGCCGACCTCCCTCACCAACGGATTCACCTACGCCAGCCCGCCCCTTTTCGAGGGCCCAGACAGCGTCACCCCGGCGATCGAAGGTGCGACACTGTCTTGGTCCGACGCGTCAGGCACGGACCCGTTTACCTACGGCGTATACGAAGCGACCAATAGCGGCGGGGAAGTCAGTCCTCTGCTGACCACCAATGCGTTGTCGGTATTCATTCCTCTCTATCCCGGAAGTAACAGTCCCATCACCTACTTCTTCAAAGTGAATGCCGTGGACGGTTGCGCGGCCTCCGATACCAATCAGGTCGAGCTGGCCGCCCAGCCGCTCCTCGACCCGACCAAGAGCCAGGTCGGCGACGGGATCCCCAATGGATGGAAACAGCAATACGGCTTGAATCCCTTCGATCCCACCGTGGCCGCTGCCGATCCCGATGGTGATGGAGTATCCAATCTACAGGAGTTTCTTCTTGGAACCAGCCCGATCGACAGCAGTTCCCCCTTCCGTGTTGCGGGGATCACCTTGCAGGGCCCGGACGCGCTTATCACGTGGTTGAGCGTCGGCGGAATGACGAATGCCGTGGAGTCCACACCCGATCCCGGTGGCAGCTGGTCCAACATCAGCGGAAGCATCGTCATTACGGGCACCGCCCTAACCACGACGAACTATCTCGACGCGGGCGCCGCCACCAACACTCCCGCCAACTACTACCGCGTGCGGCTGGTGCCGTAGGCCTCAAGCTAAAAGCAGAATTTTCCCTTGAGGGTAATGGAACCGAAGATGTCGTTGTGGAACTGGCCCTTGAATTCCTCGGTGCGGATGATGTGCTCGTAGGTAAGCTCGATGTGGCTGCAGAATTGTAGCGCGAATCCAAAACTGACGTCACCGACGAGGGGGTTTTTGTCGACGCTGGGACCGCTGCTGTTAAATGAGTTGCCGTCGAGGGTGATGTCGTGGCCGACGGCGCGACCGTCGACGCCGCCGAAGAGGTAGCCGAAGAACGGGGGCGTGTGGCGGGTGAGGCCGCCGTTGACCGTGGCAGGCGAGTTGATGATCTGCACGCCGAAATCCTCCGGCAAATTGTAGCCGAGACGCATCGTGGCGCCGGCGGTGGCGAAGATTTGCACGTTCCCGAGTTCGCCGCCGATACGCGGGATGACATCGATGTATTTGGCCGTGGCGGTCGTGGGGGACCAGCGCCAGAGGCGGGCGTACTTCAATTCCAGGCCCGGTTCGTTGTCGAGTTGGTTGCGCCAGCCTTTGGGGATGTCCTCGGTGCCAAAGTAAAAGTGGTGGACAGCGATCTGGGATGGCCCGGCGAGGGAGTAAGGGCCGACGACGCCAAGGTCGATTTCGAAATTCTCCATGACGGCGAGGCTGGGGGCGAGTTCGCCGCGGCGCTGGTAAGCGACGCCGGTGTACAGCCAGCCGGCGTAGGGTCGGTCGTTGGTGATGGCAGCGCGGGAAAGAATGTTCGAGGGAGTGTAGATGTTCTGGCCAAGCATGATCCAGCCGAGGTCGCCTGCTTGCGGGTTGATTCCCCAGGCGGGGAGGAGGCGGTCGAGCCGGGCGGTCGTGTTGGTCATGAAATCGTCGCCGCCGAAGAGGGAAATTTTCAGGCCCTGCGTGTAATGACGGTCCTGATGCGGCCCGAAGGGATTGGAGAGTGAATCATTCTCCTCGGTGATCGCGAGAAAGCCGGTCTGGTCTTCGGTCGTGGCGGAGGCATTAAGGAGCCGGCCCGCGCTGATGAGGAAAAAGGCAATCAAGCTGAAAGTCGCACGGCGTCTGGGGCGCAGGGCCCGCAGGAGTTGATACATGGGGGCGGAGTGTACAACAGGGCAACGGTGATACAACCTTTTTCGGATTGCGAACGGCGTCGTTATTTCCTGCCAAGAATGGCCCGCGCGGCGGGACTGTCCTTCATGGGAAGTTTTGTCCGGCGGATCCCATCGAACTTGAACAGAGCACCGGCGACGGCGGGGGCCGTGGGCACGAGACCGATTTCGCCGACGCCCTTGGCGCCGTAAGGGCCGGCGGGTTCATTCTCCTCGATAAAGATGCATTCGATCTCCGGCACATCCTTCGCGCGGAGGATGCCGAGCGAGCGCAAGTCTTTGCTCACGATCTGGCCGTCCTTGAGTAGCAATTCCTCGGTCAACGCGTAGCCGAGGCCCATGTGGATCGAGCCTTCGATCTGGCCCGCGAGCAGCAACGGGTTCATCACTTTGCCGACATCATGCGCCGCCACAACTTTCTTCAGCCGGCCGTCGTCGTCAAGGATGACGACCTGCGTGGCGAATCCGTAGGTGATGTGCGTCTTCACGTCTGGGCCGGTGTAGCCGAGCGGATGCGTGTCCTTCACGACGAACTCGCCGTACCATTCCTTGCCCGCCAGTTTCTTCAGGTCTTCTTTCGTCGCGCTCTTCGCCTCGCGTCCCCCGCCTTTCATCAGCGCAGTCAGGTCGGGCTTGAACTTCGCGCACGCCGCCCGCACTGCCTGGCACCCGAGCAACGTCCCGCGCGAGCCGGTGGTCTGGGCGCAGTCCAGCGCATAACGCGTATCGGTGACGACGCGCACGAGGCGCGGGTTAAGGCCCGTTTCTTCGCAGAACGTCTGGAGTTGCACGGTGAAGAGCCCCTGCCCCATCTCGGTGAAGCCAGTGCGCACGACGACCGTGCCGTCTTCCTCGACGCTGATCATCGCGCGACCACCGTCTTCGCCGCCGTTGCCGATGCCGACATTCTTGATGCCGCAACCGATCCCCGCGTATTTGGCGTTGCGGTAGACATCCTTGACCGCGAGCAATGTCTTTTTGAGACCAACGCTATGCCGAAGCACCTGGCCTGTGGCGAACATGTCACCAACCTCGAGCGCATTGCGCCAACGAATTTCCCAACCGCCGATGCCGACTTTTTCAGCAAGCATGTCGATCACCGTCTCGATGGCGAACGCGGCCTGGTTCGCGCCGAACCCGCGCATGGCGCCGCACGGCGGATTATTGGTGTAGGCGCCGACGGATTGAATATCGACAACCGGGACTTTGTACGGGCCACACGCATGACCACCCGCGCGTTCGAGGACCTTGGTGCCGACGGAGGCGTACGCGCCCTTGTCGCCGACAGCGCGGACCTTGACGCAAGTGAGATGTCCGTCCCTGTCACAGCCCGCCCAGTACTCGAACTTGATTGGATGGCGCTTCGGATGGAAGCGCATGCTCTCCGCGCGCGTAAACGTCGCCTTGACGGGCTGCTTGGTGAGCCAGGCCATCAGCGCGACATGCTGCTGCATCGCCAGGTCCTCCTTGCCGCCGAACGCGCCACCATTACTGACGAGTTCGACGTAAACCTTCTCGTGTGGCAGACCAAGGACGTCCGCAATCTGGTCGCGATCATCGTACACGCCCTGCCCTTGCGAATACACAATGAGTTCCGCGCCGTTGGCAAGCGCCGTGAGCGCAGCCGCCTGTTGCTCCTTCGACAGATTGCCCAGCCGCGCGCTCGTCGCGCCGTTCGTCAGGGGGATTGCCAGGCAGGATTCCGGCTCAAGGAACGCATGTTCGATGTGCTGAGTCTGCACCTTGGTATGGACCTGGTGCGCCGACGCCTGCCACGCGCTCTCGAAGTCGCCGCGGCTGATGCCGGTCTGGCAGAGCTTGTTCAGTTTCGGCGGATGTACCAGCGGCGCATCCGGGGCCATTGCGTCTTCGGGCGCGAGGACAGGCGCGAGGACTTCATAATCTATTTTGATAAGCTTTGCCGCCCGGCGAGCCGTGCGCTCGTCCACGGCGGCGACCATCGCGAGGATGTCGCCAACGCAATGCGTCACCTCGCCTTCGCCGATGAACACGGGCCAGTCCTTGTAAATAAGGCCGACGCATTTTTCACCCGGCACATCTTGTGCGGTGATGATCTTCGTGACGCCCGGCTGACTCGCGGCCTCCTGCGTGTCGATTTTCAGCACTTTCGCGCGCGGATGCGCCGTGAAGACGAACGCTCCGTGCCAGAGCCCCGGCATTTTCAAGTCATCAATGTAGTTCTTGTCGCCCAGGGCCTTGTCGGCACCCTCGAACATGGCAAAGGACGTACCCACGCGGCCCGATTGGTCCAGTTCTGGGAATTTTTCACCCTGGCGGACCCTTCCCGCGAGTTCGACGGCGTCCAAAATCTTCGTGTAGCCCGTGCAACGGCACAAGTGCGGGCCGAGCCAGCGAGCAATATCCTCGCGGCACATCGCGGGATTCTGATCGAGCATCCATTTCGCCCGCATGGCAATGCCGGGGATGCAGAAACCGCATTGGAGGCCGCCCGTCGCCACAAAGGCGCGGGCGAGAAGGTCGCGCTCAGCCGGCGCCAGACCCTCGAGTGTGGTGACTTTTTTCCCCGCGGCGGTTTTGGCCTTGACGACACACGAAAGCACCACCTTGCTGTCAACCATTACCGCGCAACAACCACATTGGCCCATCGGTTGACAACCGTTTTTGGGGGAAACGATATCGAATTGCTCACGAAGAAGGTTCAACAACATCAACTCATCGTCGATCTCCGACGAAACGAGTCTGCCGTTGAGCGTGAACTCGATCTTGGTAGCGGTTGCGACCGGCACAACCTAATCATACAACCTTCCGCGACTGCGGTTAAAGCTTATTTCGGTCCGCCGAGTAGCCGGGAAATACAGACCAGGCCGACAACCATGTGATGCTCGTCTCGATATGGGATCTTGCTGGTTACGGCCCGCGCTTTACGTCCGCTCCGATCGGTCAAATCTTCTTCGCGGTGGAGGAGCGGCACTCCGGCTGCCAGTACGGCTTCATCATCGGC
This sequence comes from Verrucomicrobiia bacterium, assembly GCA_035577545.1. Taxonomy (NCBI): domain Bacteria; kingdom Pseudomonadati; phylum Verrucomicrobiota; class Verrucomicrobiia; species Verrucomicrobiia bacterium. The sequence continues at coordinate 45,566 of DATLVI010000034.1, read as the reverse complement.
ATGCAGGGGTGACGCCAACTCTCGCGGATAGAAATCGAACACTGTCTTGCCGATGACCTCGTCGAGTATGCTGACGCCCAGGAATGCCCGATGGGCGGCATTGTCAAAGACGTAGCGGCCTTTCAAGTCCTTGACGAACACAAGGTCGGGAAGATTGTCAACCAGCGTGTGTAACACGTTGTGCTCTTTGGCCAGCGCCTGCTCGGCCCGCTTGCGGTCCGTGATCTCACGCGAGATCCCAAAAGTGCCGACGATGTTGCCGTCCTTGTCGCGCAGCGGCAGTTTGGAGGTGGAGACCCATCTTTCCGTGCCATCCGCGAGGGGAGAGCTTTCCTCCATGCCGATAAGCGGCTGGCCCGTCTGAATGATCTGCCGCTCGTCAGCGAACGCCTCTTCGGCGTGCTCCTTGGCAAAGAAATCAAAGTCCGTCTTTCCGATGGCTTGCGCGGGATCGCTGAGACCGAATCGCTTGGTCTGCGCGCTGCTGGATCGCAGAAAGCGCCCTTGTGAGTCTTTGAAATAAATACTGTCCGGCACGTTGTCCAACAGCGTCCGCAACAGGAATTGCTCGTGCGCCAATTCACGCGTGCGCTCTTGCACACGCTGCTCAAGTTCGTCGTTCGTCTGGCGCAAAACGATCGCTTCACCACCATACCACGCCGCCACCAGCGCCAGTAGCGTCACCAGCGCCAACCCGACCAGGCTTTTCCTTAGCCCGCGGTCGGCCGCTGTAAATGCGATCGCCGTGGGCATGCTCGCAATCACATAGGCGTCGGCACCCGCATGCTTGCCGCCGATTGGGTAAAACGCGTAGATATGCTCGACGCCCGTGGAGTCGCGCCGTTGTTCTGATCCTCGTCCATGATACGACGAGACCTCTTTGATCTGGGCGGCCTCGACGGCGATGTGCCCGACGCGATTATCCGAGGCACCGGTCTGCGCGAGGACGACACCGCCGCGGTCTACCAGCGCCAGTTCCACACCTTCGGGTGGCAGGGCGAGACTGATCTGCCGGGTGAGGTGATTGAGATCGAGCGAAGCGAACAAGACACGCTGCACCTGGCCGCCGGGGCCAACAATCGGGTACCCGAAGTTGAGCGACGGTCGACCACTTGACCCGCCTGCCTGATATTCGCCAACAGTGAAATCGCGCGTCTTCATCGCCTGCTGAAACCACTGGCGACCGGCGACAGATTCTTGGTCCTTTGACGTTGCCGCGCTGTAGAACATGTGCCCGTCGGGCATCGCCACGCCGAGGTCAGAGTAAAACCGGCTCTCTTCAAGAAGTTTCCCCAGGACCGTGCCGCCGCGCACCGGATCGTCGCCCCGAAGCTCGGGAAACTGCGCGAGTGCGACGAGCAATTGATGCACGCCATCGAAGACACCCGCGTTCTCTGCCGCAGCCAGGCGCGCAATGCGCGCGACATCCTCGTGGGCCTGCGCGATGGCCGCATCACGCTGTTCACGGCTGTTGTAGTAGATCAACGCAAGGGAGGGAACCACGGCAAGCAGAACCACCAACACGAGTCGCACACGCGAACTGCTGCGGGAAATACGATTCATGGCAATCTCCTTATCACGTCACGGGCCTCACCACCACCGTAATTTAGCTTAGCAAACCACCCGGGAGAACGCAATCCTCATTAACTGCCAAACGGAATCAGCCCACAATACGTGTACCGGTCCTGCCGGCAAGAGCCGTGGGAAGAACTTCGGGACACGTGATGAGAGCTTCCACGCCACCTTCCTCGATGAATCGGATGCAGGCCTGGATCTTCGGCAGCATCGAGCCGGGTTTGAAATGGCCCTCGGCAATATACTGCTTGGCTTCCGCAATTGTCAGGCGGTCGAGCGTCTTCTGGTCGGGCTTGCCGAAGTTGAGGCAAACCTTCTCGACGGCGGTTGAAATCACGAGCAGGTTGGCGCCAATTTCCTTCGCGAGGACAGCGGAAGCGAGATCTTTGTCAATGACGGCGGCGGTACCATGGAGATTCCCTTGTTCATCCTGCACCACGGGGATCCCGCCCCCACCCGCCGCAATGATGACATAGCCCTCGTTGACCAGGTGTCGGATGACTTCCGCCTCGACGATCCGGACCGGCTTTGGGGACGGTACAACGCGCCGCCAGCCACGGCCGGAATCTTCGACCATCGTCCATTTCTCAACACGCATCCGGTCTTCGGCATCTTCCTTCTTGTAAAACTGACCGATGGGCTTGCTCGGTTTCTGGAAGGCGGGGTCGTTCTGGTCCACCAGCGTTTGCGTCACGATCGTCGCGACCGACTGTTTCCGGTGGCGCCGGCGGAACTCGTTCTGCAACGCCTGCTGGATTTGATAGCCAATGGCTCCTTGCGTGTCCGCTCCGATGGAATCCAGCGGCACTTCATGAAGGATCCCTCGCGAATGTTCGCTGCGCAGCAGGATGAACCCGACCTGCGGGCCGTTCCCGTGGGTGATGACAACACGAAAACCTTCCTCGACCAGGTCGGTGATGTGGCGCGCGGTCTCAACCACGGCCGCATACTGGTCGGGCACGCTCATGTGCTGATCGTCTTTGATAAGGGAATTGCCGCCAATGGCGATGACGATGGTTTTCATAATCCGGGATTCGAATGCCGGTAGGTTATCCCTTGACATAAACTTTGCCCAGTGAATTGTGTATTCCAACCGCAAAAATTGTTGCAAGACGCGGAATGTTGACTAGAGTGCATCCCTTGCAGCGCGTGAGATTCGCTGGGGTTTACGGAAATGAATTGTCGCATAACCTTCATGGTGTTTTGGGGAATCATGGTTTCGGCGTGGCTCGTGCCGTGCGCGCGGGCCACCGATGAGAAACAGGGTCCCTTCTTTGCTATTACAGAGGAGAATGACCTTTTTTCGAATCCGTTGACCGCGGACCATACCGATCGGCATTACACACAAGGCACGAAGTTGACTTACCGGGACGGGGACGACGAACTGCCGCAGTGGGTCGCCAGCATGAGCGCCGCGTTCCCTCCCTTGTGGATCGATGCCTCGACACAAAACGTCGGCTACGTCTTTGGACAGAACATCTATACGCCACAGGACATCCTGACTAATGCGCTGATCAAGACGGACCGTCCTTATGCCGGCTGGCTGTACGGCGGCATGTTCCTCCAACGGCGCGGCGACACGGGCGATGCTCGGATACCGGTACTGGAGAGCTTCGAAGTCGATCTCGGCATCACCGGCCCCGCCTCGCTGGCCGGCGCGACGCAAGTGAACTTTCATAACTGGTTTCTCGCCAGTGACGTCCCGAGAGGCTGGCACAATCAACTCGATAACGAGCCGGGCCTGCTGCTGAAATACGAGCGCTTATGGCGGTTGTCGCTCAACGACCAAACCGCTCGCTACGTCGACGTGATCCCGCATGTTGGTACGGAGGTTGGCAATATTATGATCTTTGGGGACCTGGGTGCCGCCCTGCGGGTCGGCGTGAACCTGCCCGATGACTTCGGTGTGCAGATCATCGATGCGCCGGCATCGTTGGACGGCGGAATGACACCCCACACATCGCCGTTCTCCTGTTACGCTTTCGGCGGCGTCGATGGACGCGTGGTGGGCCAGAACTTGTTTCTTGACGGTAACACACTCCGCAACGGACCGAGTGTCGACCGTATCCCCTGTGTGGCGGACTTCAGCTGCGGCGTCGCGATAAGCGTGTTCCGTCACCTTGAGGTGAGTTACACCCGCGTGATACGCACCCACGAGTTCGTCGGCCAGAAGAACGCCGACGTCTTCGGTTCGCTGACCGCGAAGGCGATGTTCCGATTTTAACCTGACGCACGGATCGCTGCCGCGATTAGCGGTGTCGAGCGTCATCCCCGTGATCCCCGAACCAAACACCATCGTGTTGGTCGCGGACGGTCTGTTGGACCGTTCGCCTCGACGGGGTAAAGCACGACAACGAAAACCGAGCAGGGCCGTGAGCCGCATCGGTGTACGTCTTCGCGATCAACCGCAGGTCGCAGTGGCGCATCAGCTCCATCGTGGGGCCGGATTCAATACCCGATTTCGCGCATATTCCACTCGCCGCCTTGACTATCCGTCACAGTGTAGCGCGCAGAAGGATCCAGCGTGGGACTGCCGTCCACGAGAAAGCAATAAACGTATCGCCCGCGGGCTAATTCCATACGAAGATTCCAGACACCATCAAGGCCCTTATGCAGGGCACGGGTTACTGGTTTCGCATCGTCCTTGATTAAACAGATGAGCACCTGTACCTCCCGTGCCTGGGGGGCATTAATTCGAAACATCGCATGTTCGGTAATCGAACTGTAGGCAGGTCGCATGACAGGAGATGATCTTAAGTTGGTTTTGGGCTTCCTTCCGGCCTAGTCGGCGCAGGAGGAAGAGCTGTTCGTGGTGGATCATCCTGACTATCGCGAGAGGCTTTTTTGAACTCTTTCATGGCCTCGCCGATACCACGGGCCAACTCCGGCATTTTCTTGCCTCCAAACAGCAAGAAAACGACGATCAGCACAAGGAAGATGTGCCACTCACTTATAATTGCTAATACAGGTGTCATGGGTTTCTCCTGACAAACGGACATACGCTCCGATTGCGGTATTTCTTACACCCCGCGTTGGGCCTGATCGGCTTCCGCTGCCATCTCGAGTAGCAGATCCGTAAACGCTTGCGGCTGGCCGATGAACAGCCCGTCCGCAATGAAGCTGTTGATGACACCCGTGGCATCCAGCTGTCCTGGACCCGTGGGGCGAATGATGGCGCAGGGAGGGAGTTGTGGGCTGATAAACTCGCACGGCTCCGGCATGATGAGGTTGGCCTGCAACGTCTCCGGCTGGCCTGTCGTGAGGTCCGTAAACGTCACCGTTGAATTGTTCACGGGGTCAAAATCGGTCAACGGAGTCGCATTGCCCGCCTTGTCCTGCCAGGTTTGAAAGTGCATGATCTCGGATCCGCCGATACTGAGGAGGATTTGCAGGACTTCCAAGCTGGTGACCTTCTGAGCCAACGTCGCGTACAGGCTGGTGCCACCTTGCTCGATATACGCAAAGTGAAATCCCGCCGTGAAGGCAATCGCTTTGAGGTGGTTGGAAAGCGTTTGCGAGCTCTTACTGCTAAGATGACTCTTGGCAAGGTCGGCATTGCTTCGGGGAATTGCCGTATGCTGCCCCACTGCCAGACTCGGGACCGCTTGAGCGAACGCAGCGCCGAAATCGGGATTTGTTGTACTGCGGTACCGAGTCCACCAACTGGTGTCCACCGTGAGTTGCATAAGGTTCGTGAGTCGTCCGATCTGCCGTGCCCCGGTCGCTGTGCTGCTTGGCAAAGTCCGAAACTCATCGAAGTTGACGGTTGGCGCATTCTTCGACGCCAGGTACGCGTTCAGGAACGTTGCGTGGCTGATCTCGTCATCGGTATTGTCGTGGATGTATTGGGGCATATCGCCGTCAAGAAGTTGAAGGGCTGCCGCGTACAGCGGATTCCCCCCGTTGACTCCTGAGACTTCTCCGTCCTGGGTTCCTCCAAGTTCAGAGTACTGCACCCACAGATCGGTCTCGATGGTCTCAGCCGCAGCCAAAAGACGGAGAACCGCGATGTCTCCCTGCGTGAGACCGCCTGCCCCATCCTGACCGAAGGCCGAAAACGCCTTTCCGAGCAACCCACCGCCTACCGTCGCCGCGCCTGCCGCCACGATTCCATTCTTTAGAAACGCACGCCGATTCGAACGATTCGCTAAGAAACTTCCGGATTCCTTCATTGTTCTCTCCATTTCTCTTCATGCATGTTTGTTGTTGACCCATGAGAGTTTCCTCTCAACGCTCTCTCTATCGTATGACCAACCACACGCGACTTTATGTCCGGTGGAACAAAATGAATCGTGAAGCATCGGGTAGCGTGCCTACCCCAAATGATCTCCAGCAATTTACGCTTCATAACCGAAGAACTCGTCAGTTCGGATGTCGCCCTCGTTCACGCCTGCAATTGCGAGTACCTCCGCTACTGCCGATACGAATCGGGGTGGGCCAGCGACGCAGTAGACGGACGGCGTTTGTTCGCAGAGGTGTTCTTTCACAAACCGTACGCCGACGTAACCTGTTCTTCCCGTCCATGTCTTGCCAGGGTTCTGCGGTTGAGTCATGGTCGCGATGACACGGAAGTTCGGGTTCTCTTTCTCCCAGTCTTGAAGTTCATCAAGGAACGCCGCGTCGTCCGGGGTGCGATTGCAGTAAACCAGCGTGAGTCGTTGCGTCGAGTGTTGCTCCATGGCGTGCTTGATCATGCTCCGAAACGGGGTGATGCCGATTCCGCCCGCGAGAAAGATCGCAGGTCGCACCGGGTCCACATCGTGCAAGAACTCGCCGTAAGGGCCGTTCACTCGCACGCTCGATCCGACAGGGAGATCAGCGAGGCTTCGTTTGAAGGCGCTACCGGTCATGCGCGTGGCAATCATCAAGGATGGGTCGCCGGGCGAGGAGGCAATGGAAAAGTCCCGGGCATTGCCTTTCTTGTCCTTGTACAGGGGATCCAACAAAGTGATACGGATGCACTGACCGGGCTTGAAGACAAACCGTTGCCCGTCGCTCCCGAAACAGAACGCCATCGTCCCCGCGGCGATCTCTTTTTTCTCTCTCAGCGTTAATGTGACTTTTGTCATATTCGCCTCGTTGCACTGTCGCTTCTACCGCACGAGCGAAGCCCAGGCCGAAAAAGAATGAAGCTGGGGAACTTTGTGAATGGGCAACCGCACCAGCTCATATTCTGCCTGCAACCAATCGTCCATGTCATGCCCCGGCTGGCATCCACGTAGAAGGTAAATTCGGTAAGCATGGGCTCGTACTTGGTCTCGTGTTGGGTAATCGATTTTCATGGCACGATCTGTCTCCTTTCTGAATTCGTTTGCACACACAGTTTCCTCGCCTGTCGTAGCGCGGGCATCTCTGGCAGTTGCTCCTCTGATCAAACGCGTTCGTCATGAGTGTCTGGTCTTCTGCCGCGCGGCGGCTTCCGGGTTTAACGGAATTCATGTTAATCTCCGCGGTGCGAGGCGGAATTGATTTTCACCGCGGTCTGACCAGCCTTCGAGCTTTGCCACCGCTTCCAACATGCCGGCCGACCGCCTGCGCGTGGACGCCTGGGAAAACCTCGAAGTAAAGGCGAATTGCGTGGATTGTGCGCGGTCACGGGCGTCCACCGGGAGGGGCCCACGCGCTTGGTGAGTATCCGCACATTGACGCGGTACGTGACTGTCGAAAAGCTGCATCTGATTCTCATGGCCGCACCGATATCGTTAACGAGTGGCTCGCGCTGACGAGCCGCGGCAGCCCATACCACTGGACGTACATCGCCAATCCCAGAAGCAACTCGATCCACCATAAGGCAAGTGTCAGGCGCATCCACCGCTTGTATCGCAAGAAGCGAAGCCGTTTCGGAAGAATGTTGGTCCCCGCAGCCAGAACGACGCAAACCGCGAGCAACTCGGCAATTGTCCCCAACAGGCCATGGACTGCCGCAATGGCGTAGTGCATCTCACCAAGGCTCGCAGGAATTTCCGGAACGATCTGGCGGCGAAATGACGGCACCATGGACTGTGCGATCACCGCCAGGTTCAGTAGCACGACGGCGGACTGGCACCAGCCGTGCGCGCGATAATATCGACGTCGCGCAAGGAGCGCTCCGACGACCAGCGCCACACCCATCGCCGTCTCGATCACCAGCGTGCGATCGGCCGTCAGCGAGGCCGCGGTTCCCAGGAAGCCTTTGCTCACGCGAATGTCTCCTTATTGCACACGGATTCTACCCTTCACGTGCGGACGCTAGGTGACGTTTGTTGTTTCTGGCTCGTCAGGGGCGAAACGATAATCGCCAGCGAGCTGTTGCCCTGGACGTGATTCACATCGGTGACCTGAGGTAGAGCTGTAGGCGACACGTCGTCGGCTCGGGATAAATGACAGTCCCCCGATGGCCGCCACAGTCTCTAGGTACACGACCAGCGATGAGTCCGGATTGGCTGTTTCCGCAGGCCTCGCGATCAACACTACCAGAGCTCCTTCTCGGTCGCGGTCGCGTAAGCCGAGATACAGGTCAAGCCACGCCTTCACATGACGAGGTAGCTCTCCATCGTCACTGACTGCCACCATCAGGATATCGGTATCGGAGGCACTCCGGGCCGCCGCCATGGCGGGTTCCGGCAAATCCAGGTCATCGAAGGCGAATGACTGCGTGTCGCATTCGAGATCCGCAGTCACGTGTTTAATCACGACTTCGGCGCTCCGGGCGCTGTTATCATCATCAAAGACGACGCGGATTTTTAACGGACGCTTAGCGGCTCGCGCTGTCGGATTACCCGGATCCTCAGGTCTCGGGTGCATGACTAGACGTGAATTTTTCATAGGTTGTCTTCTTGCCTTCAGGCTGCTTCCGCAAACGGCTTTAACTGGGAAAGAATGGCCTCTTTACTGGCTGCGCCGATTACTCTGGCGCGGGGACGTCCATCAACGAAATAGAGCAAAGTTGGAATGGATTTAATCCGATACCACCTGCTGAGATTGGGATTGTCGTCGGCGTTGACCCAGACGACTTTCACGCTTCCGGACCACGCGGTCACCACTTCGTCAAGAACCGGCCTGAGAACTTGGAAAGGCTGATTCCCAGGAGCCAGGAACCCCACCAGGACGGGCAGCTTCGACTGGACCACTTCCGAAAAGAAGCTCGCTTCGCCGATCTCGACGATCTGCACTTCGATTTCATTCGAATTCATGGTCTTGCTCACGTGTTAGTCACCCGCCACGTTGACACCGCTTAAGAATCCACCGAGGTGCCCCGTCAGCGCGATCATCACCAAGGTGATCAGGCCCAGAACGAAGTACAGCGGTCCCGGCGATTGTACCGACTGTTTCCGGTCCCGCCACCGCATCGCCCAGAGAAACCAGATCAGCGCCATGCTGGTTACGGCAAAGACCAAATGCAGCCGCAGGACGCCTTTCAATCGCGCCCCGGCAAGTTGCCACTGCCACGCCAGCAGACCCGTGGCGACGGTGGGCACCGACGTAATGGCCGCCCCGGCGAGATTATAAAAGGCCGCAGCTGCCAGTGCCGCCTTGCGCCTCCAGACCGCGAGGACGTCGAACGCGAAGCTCATGATGGTCAGCGCGATCGGGAAGTGGACCAGCACGACATGCTGCGCGTGTTTGGCCAGCAGCGCGCTTTTGGGGTCGAAGACGTTCATTTGGTTGTTTCCGCCGGTAGTACGATGACTTTTCCTTTCATGTGCGGATGCACCGAGCAGTAATAGTCATTCGTCCCGGCAACGGTAAACGTGTACGAAAACTTCTCATCCGTATCCAACGCTGGCGACACGATGGTCGTCTTGTCGACGCTAAGGACCGTGTGCGGGATGTCGTCGCGGTTGATCCAGGTCACCTTCGTGCCAACTGGAACGGTCAGCGTCTGCGGTAGGAAACTGAAGTTGTCGATGGTGACTACATTCGGCGCCGGCTTCTCGCCGGCGATGGATGTGTGGATCACCAACACCATCAGCGCGATGGCACCGGCGTAACCGAGGATTGTTCTTTTCATGTGTTCTTCCTTTCTACGTGACGCCTTCCGTTTCTAACTCGCGAGGGGGGAATCGATAATCGCCAGCGAGCTTTTGCCCTCGATGTAGTTCACATCGGTGATTCCCAACACGCTGCGCAGCTTCTCTGCAGGCACCTTCATGGGACCCGCTGATGGGGCAGTGCCCGGCGCGGGCTGCGGAAAGGCCGTGGACATCGCGGTGTGGAATGTGATGTTCCCCTCGACCTTTTGCATCGTCTGGTGGATGTGGCCATTAAGCACGGTCACCGAGCCGAACCGTTTCAAATAGGACAACGCTTGCGCGCCGTCGTCGGTGCCCCAGCCCCACTCGGGGTAAATGGTCCACAGCGGGATGTGCGCGAAGACGACGATCGGGGTATCACTGGAGAGGCCCTTCACGTTGTCCTCAAGCCATTCCAATTGCTCGGCTCCAAGCGCTCCCAGGCCGCCAGCCTTGAGGTTGAGCACATTGACAAGGCCGATGAAATGCACGCCGCTGTGGTCGAAACTGTACCAACCGTCTCCGTGGGTGTTCTTACCGTAACGTCCGAGATACTGCTTGCCGTTATCGTTAAGAACATCGTGCTCGCCCGGCACGTAGAACACCTGTCCGGTCTTGGCGCTCCTCAAAATCTGGTCCACGGCATCGAATTCTGCCGCCTTCGACAGATGGCTGAGATCGCCCGTGTGCAGGATGAACGCCGGCGGCGTCGGCAGCGCGTTGATCCGGTCGATGGCCGCTTGCAGAGTGCCCACGACGTCCTTATTTGCTTCTTTGCTGAATCCGATGTGACTGTCGCTGATCTGGGCAAAACTCAAGGCCCCTTTGGGCTGCGCCAGCGCACCTTTGAGTGCGCCCGCACCCGCCGTGAGCTGGGTGATGGTCTCCGACCGCAGAATTCCTCCCGTTACGGTAAAAAGCACTCCTGTGCCGACCCACGCCATGCATTTGAGGAATCCACGACGATCGATGCCGTCATGATTGTGATCGTGAATAATTTCATCTCGCATAAGTTTGTTCGCTCCTGGTTTTAAGGTTTGTTGCGCATTCACCAGTACGACCACCGACGTCAGCAGTTATTCCCAACAAAGATCGCCGGGAATAAAACTTCCTCTGGTGGTTCTTACCCTGAATGGAGACGCCAGAATTGACCGTGAACATGACCTCCGCGATTCCACTTGCCACGCTGGCAAGTCTGCGGCACTTTGAACGTCAGGCACGCTCCTGCTGTCACACGGCGGTGGGTTCCAGCCTGACACTGATTGCTCTTCTTATGTCGAATGACGCGGAGATGGCGGACACAACGGACTTTGAGAGTCTGGTGGGTCGTTTTTATCGCCCGCTCTACCAATTTGCCTTCAGCCTGGCCCGCAATGAAGCCGAGGCATGTGACCTCACACAACAAGCGTTTTACGTGTGGGCGACCAAGGGCCACCAACTCCGTGACGTCGCAAAGGTGAAGACATGGTTGTTCACCACGCTCCATCATGAGTTCCTCAAGACGCGGCGCCGCCAGACGCGTTTTCCGCATTACGAACTTGAGCAGGTGGAACACGAGTTGCCGACGATTTCGCCGGCAACAGTGAATCAACTGGACGCCGACGCGGTCGTCGAAGCGCTGGGGCAGGTCGAGGAACTCTACCAGGCGCCGCTCGCACTGTTTTATATGGAAGAACACTCGTACAAGGAGATCGCAGAGATTCTCGAAGTGCCCATCGGCACCGTCCAGTCACGGATCGCCCGCGGCAAGATGCAACTCCAGAAGATTTTGATGGACCGTGCCACCACACCCGGCGCGGACCAGGAAGCGAAACAGCGTGGATAACCAGGAAGCCAAAGAGATTCTGTCGCTATATCGGGCGGGCCTCGACGAAGCAAGCGATCCGTTCTTTGCCGAAGCGCTCGCCCAGGCCCAGCGCGACCCGGAACTGGGCCGCTGGTTTAAGGAACAGTGCGCCGCTGACGCCGCGGTGCGCGAGAAGTTTCAGCAAATCGTCGCTCCCGCGAGTTTGCCACAGCAGATCCTCTCAGAGCGCAAAATCGTCCGGCCGGCAATTTGGTGGGCACGCCCTGCCCTGTGGGCTGCAGTGGCCGCCACCATTGTACTGGCCGTACTCGCCAGCTCCCTGCTGCGGCAACCGGAAACACCGACCTTCCAGTCCTACCGCAAGAACATGGCGAAGCTGGTTTCGGGTGAGTACAAGATGATGCTCGAAACAAACGACCTGGGCGCCATCCGCCAATTCCTCGGCAAAAATCACGGGGCAGTTGACTACGTTCTAACAAAGGAGATGGAGAAGTTGCCCGCGGAGGGTTGCGCCCTGATCTCCTGGCACGGCCAGCAGGTTTCGCTCGTCTGTCTCGACCGTGGCCACGATGATGATTTGTTCCTCTTCATCGTCGATCGCTCGGCATTGCCCGACCCGCCCCCCAGTCCGTCAGCCCAGTTCGTGCGTGTCAACAACATGGCCACCGCCAGTTGGACTTCCGGTGACAAGACCTACGTTCTCGCTGCCAAAGGCAACGAAGACGACCTGCGGAAATTCCTCTAGCCGCAAACGACGGAAAGCGGTATAGCTCGGCGCATGTTCGAGCATCGACAAGACCCACTCGCGCCTCGGCCACGGTACCACCGCCGCCTGCTCCGCCACTTCGGAATCGGATTGGGGCTGGTGGGTGCGAGCCTGGGGATGGGAGTCATCGGATATCACCTCAGCGAAGGACTCGGCTGGTTGGATGCGCTGGTTAATGCCTCCATGATTCTGTCCGGCATGGGGCCCGTCAACGAACTGCATCACGATGCCGGCAAGTGGTTCGCCTCGTTCTACGCGCTGTTTAGCGGCGTGGCCTTCATTACCAGCGTCGGCGTGATGTTCGCGCCGGTGGTGCATCGGTTCCTACACAAATTCCATCTCGAAACCGGTTCGAAATAGGATCTCCGGAAATCAACTTGCAGGTAATGCGTTGGCACGCTTTCGCTGACCCAGTCGAAGCACGAGATAAGTCACGACGAGAGCGTTGGCCAGTAGCAGGCAGATGCGCACGACGGTCGTATGTCTTACCAACGCGTAGATTTCGATCGGGATAAAAGACGCGGTGATGATCGACGTGAGGTATTCCGCCCAGACTTTTTCCATCAGCAAACCGACGCCTTCCGTCGACAAAAGCGCTGAGTAAAACAGCGAGGTCGTAACGACCAGTGGTAGGTCGCGCTTTTGTACCAAACCAATTTCCACCAGCCAGTATTGGACGAACTTGCTGTCCGTATCGACCTGGAACACATGGGCCCAATGACGAATGACCTCCGTCGCGTCCTTGTGAATCAGCGACAGCGCTCCCAGGCCAAAGGCGAGCAACAACGCCCCCTTCACAAGTTTGAAAACTCCGATGACGATAAAACCAACGTCGTGATGTCTTCGCGTACCCATACGAGGCCGCGACTATCGCAATAATTCTTGTGAACGTCGAGCCAGATGACTACGCTCGCGATTCTTATGGAAACACTTCAGGGCAAGACGGCCATCATCACCGGCGGCGGTAGCGGCATTGGCAAGGCCATTGCCACCGCGCTGCTGCGCGAGGGCGCCAATGTGGTGATTGCCTCGCGCCGCGCGTTGTCCGTCGAGAACACCGTGACTGTCGCCTGCGATGTTCGTAAGAAAGCCGATGTCGTGAAAGTGGCGGAAACTGCGAAGCAACGCTTCGGCGGCATCGACATTCTCGTCAACAACACCGGCCTCGGCGTGGGCAGCAAGGTCGTCGACTGCTCCGAGGAAGATTGGCACAAGGTGCTCGACACAAACCTGACCGGCACATTCCTTATGACGCAAGCCGTGTTGCCGGCGATGATCGCGCAACGCTCCGGCTACATCGTCAACATCGCCTCGCAAGCCGCCAAGCACGGCTACCCCCAGGCCGGTCCCTACTGCGCATCGAAGTTCGGCATCATCGGCTTGTCAGAGGCGCTGCAGCACGAAGTGCGGGAATTCGGCATTCACGTCCACTGCCTCTGCCCCGGGCTCGTGCAGGTTCCCCCGCCCCAAAACGAAGGTGAAGTCCGCCAGGGCGTCCTGCAAGTCGAAGACCTCGCCTCGACAGCGCTATTTCTCCTGAAGCTACCCCGCCGAGTCAACATCGAGAACATCGGCCTGTTTCACTTCTAAGCGGCCCAATCCAAAATCACCTCACGGCCGGCCGCCCATTACCAGTGACAGGATCGCTTTTACTGTGTGCAACCGATTCTCCGCCTGGTCGAACACCACGGATTGCGGGCCGTCGATTACGGCGTCCTCAACTTCCGCGCCGCGGTCTGCGGGTAGCGGGTGCATGTAACACGCTTCCTTCTTCGCCATCTTCATTCGCTTCTCGGTGCAGACCCAGCTCTTGTATTTATTGAGGATTTTCATGCCCGCTTCTTTGCGATCGGCTTCGGGAACGCCCTGGTCGTTGAGATACTGGTGGCAACCCCACGATTTCGGATAGCAGACAATGGCGTCCTTGAACCCATCATCCATGTCGTGAATGATCTCGAACTTGGTCCTGTTTTCCTTGGCGAATTTCTTCGCCGCCTCGACGGTGCGCGGCATCAAATTGAATTCCTTCGGATGCGACAGTGTCACGTCCATGCCGAAGCGCGGCAGCAGCCAGATCAATCCCTGCGGCACGCTGAGTGGACGCGCATACGCGGGCGCATACGTCCACGAGACGAGGCATTTCACGCCGCGCAAATTGTTACCGTACTTCTCGCGCATCGTCATCAAATCCGCAATCGCCTGTAACGGATGATCCACATCATCCTGCAAGCTGACCACGGGCACCGAAGCATGCTCGGCCACTTCGCGGAGGTACTTGTTGCCAACGCCATAGAAACAGTTGCGGATCGCGATACCGTGACCGTAACGCGACAAGACCTTGCCGGTATCCTTCGGTGTTTCGCCGTGGGAAATCTGCATCTTGTCTGGTGTCAGGTCGTGCGCGTGACCGCCGAGCTGCGTCATCGCGGCCTCGGTCGAATTGCGCGTGCGCGTGCTCTGCTCGAAGAACATCATGAACAGTGTCTTGTCCTGCAGCAGACGGTGCGCTTCGCCCAGCGCAAAACGTTTTTTCAGGTCGCCGGCGACCTCGAGCACCGTCTCGAGTTCTTCCTTCGTCCAATCCGGCGTCTCAATGTAGTCCTTGCCTCGTAACAATGTTTGCATAGTGATTTCCTTAAAGGAGTTTCAGTTATTCGCGTTCCGTCCGTCTGGCTAGAACGCCCAAAGGCAAATTCCCGCCACGGCAATCGCCGCGCCGGCCCAGCGCACTACCGGCAATCTCATGTTCTTCACAGCGTTCGCCAATGCGATGCCACTCGCATGTAGCAGCACCGTCGCCAGTGCGAACCCCGCGCCGTACGCATACCCAACCGCATTGGCCGGCATCTCGGTGCCGTGTGAATGCCCGTGAAAAAACGCAAAGACGCCCACAATCGCCATGCTCGCCGCCAACGGAAACCGCGCGGCCACGGCAATCAAAACTCCGAGCATCGACACCGAAAGTAAAATCCCCTGTTCCGTAAACGGCACCCGCAGCCCGCCCATCGCCAGTGCCCCGCCGAGCATCATCACGCCAACGAAACTCGCCGGGACCATCCAGCGCGCCCGACCGCCAAGTTGCGCCGCCCACAAACCGACCGCCACCATCACCAATATATGATCGAGCCCATGCAACGGATGCGCAAACCCGCTGCCAAATCCATGCACGTCATTGGGGAGCATATGGGCCTGAGCGCCCACGCCGGTGAGCAGCAGAAAAGCCGCCGAAATCCAAAGAGAACGCGAGATCGTCTTCATGCCTTCCACTCTATTTGTCATGCCATTCGCCTGTCAAGAAACTTGCGGAGAACCATCTCTTCTTGGTCTGTTCAGTATCGCATGTTGGGCCTTGGACGCTTCACTATTCATCACAGTCTCTCCGGTTCGTCATGCTTGAGCTTGTCCAGCCGAGTCTGCGAGACGCCGCGGTCGTTTGCGGCAACCATCTCACACTACACATATAATCCTTCTAACAACCAGAGCATCTTCCCTATTCCAAGTGCTCCCAATCGATAGCGCCAGCCTCTGAAATCGTTCTAATTCTGCCCGAAACACCCTCAAAACACCCTCCCGGTGGGTTCGTTTTGGAAAACGAACCCACCGAAAAAACCCTCTCCTCTGTTGCACAACTCATTGCAGACCAAATCCATACACCAGTTCTTCACGAAAAAATCGGTGGGTTCGTTTCGCAGAAACACATGTTTTGGAGATCTCTCCCCTTGGGGAAAGCCGAATCGGCCAGACGCTACGAGCCTCCGCGCCGTAATTCGGAGCAAAGGATTGAGGTGAGGGGTGTTTGCCCCCTCGTGAAGTAAGCTCTCTCTTCATAAAACCGCGCCGACTATACCGCTCCCACAACGCCGTGTCCAGCAAAATTATCAATTAGCGATATTCGTCAGGCGGCGCCATCGACGCACGGCTAAAGTGGCTTGAGTGCAAGCAGCAGCGTCCACGAGGTTCCGGATTCCCCCACTTTTCGAAAGCCTGCGGACTCATAGAGCTGCCGCGCAGAGTTCAGGGGGCTGACGCTCAGACTAAGAGCCGGGAAACCATCTGTGCGGGCCGTCCCTATGAGGGCGTCAAGCAACCTCCGCCCAAGTCCCTGGTGCCGATAATCCGCTCTCACCGCCATTGCTACTTCCGGTGTGGTTGCATCCACAAATCCATAGGAGTGAAGCTCGGGTGTCCAGAGCCGAAACCACGCGGCCCCCGTCCGCACACCATTCTCTTCTGCGATGATCGCCCGATCTCCGCGGCGTGTCCAACCGGCGAGCAGCTTGATGAACTCCGGGTCGTCGCGAAACGAGGCGAATGAAGGACGCTTGGTGGATGGGTCCCAGAAGAATGCCTCAAAGAGCATCTCTTCGAGGAAGTCCAGGTCCTCCGCCTCCTCTTGCCGAAGTTGCGTCATGTTTTTCCGCTCCACACCGGTCAGGTCTGCGAACCTCATTAAACCGTTGACCGTACCGGGAGGAAAGCACAAAAGGCGTCCACGTTGGCCCACTGGACCAAGTCCGCTTGAATTGAACCTACGTCAGTGATACAAGCGTCAATGAAATGGACGCCTTAAATAGCGCCTTCTGACCATGCAACAACTCATCGCAGGCGTTCACAAATTCCAGCAGGACGAACTCGGCAAGTACCGCAAACTCTTTCGCCGTCTTTCGCGGCAGGAACAGAATCCGCATACGCTCTTCATCACCTGCTCGGACTCGCGTGTCCTGGCGGAGTTGATCACGCAGAGCCAGCCCGGCGATTTGTTCGTTGTGAAAAACATCGGCAACATCGTCCCCCGCGCGGACGTCCCGGGCCGAAATTCAACCGCCGCGGCCATCGAGTTTGCGGTAAACATCCTCGGCGTGACCGACGTCGTGGTCTGCGGTCATTCGCAGTGCGGGGCGATGACGGCTCTACTCGACGGTTTGCCGGATTCGCCGGAAATACCGCATCTAAAGGAATGGATCGCCACGGCCGCTCCCGTCCGCGAATTGATGGACCGCCACTACCAGCATCTCACCGACCGCACCGAACGCATCACCGCCGCCGCCGGGGAAAACGTCCTGTTCGCGCTGGAGAATCTCCACACCTACCCCGCCGTCGCGGCACGCCTGGCCGCCGGTACCCTGCGCCTGCACGGCTGGTTCTTCGAACTCGCCACCGCCAAGCTCTTCGCCTACGACCTTACTACCCAACAATTCCAACCCATCGAGCCGGAGCCATGACAAAATGCATGGTCGTGGATTACAGGAAATATGGGCTGCAGGATCAGGGGCAGAGACTGCTGTAGTACTTACCCGTTTGGTATTGGTAGAAAGCCAGGCGCTTGTCGCGCGCCGCTTGGAAGGTCGGGTTGGTCAACAGCAACCAGCAGTACTCAATCCGCCCCATCAATCTCGTGCGAAGTTTGATCTTTTTCATCCGGGTCTCCTTTGTCCAACGAAAACAAGGATAAAGAAAACGCGGTCGTCCGTATATTGGGCAGGCAGATGAATCTGGCATCGGACAAATGACCAAGCTCCCTCAGTAAATCGCCCTACCCCGCCAATCCCCCGTCACCAAAAGTACCATCCTCGGTCAAGCGGAAGCGGCGTGCGAGGCGAGTTCTCCTGCATCTCAACAGAATGCCCCAAGGGTGGTCGCACAGGTTCGAGTCCTATGCGAGGAGTCCTATTTTGTGCTTTCCTCATGGTTCGAGAGAGCGTCTAATGGGTTCGCCCACTCGATTGTTATGAAACTCACCCTGATTCGGGTAGCCGGCATTATGGTTTTGTTGGCTGCGGTGGCGATCTATTTTCTCCTTCGTCCTACCATTGAATACGAGGCACTCGGCGGAGGTTACGAATTGAAGGTTGTCAGGACTTTTTTTAGTCCGGTAGGCTCAAGCGTAGGTTGCCAGCTTTATTACAAGACCCCAGACGGGCAACACGTTCCCCTGTGCGCATATCTGTGGACTGTCCACGTTGAGAAGGAGCTTGCCATCTACACGTGCGACTCGGATGAGAAGATTTTCGTTGTCAGGGCGGGGAATTCTGCAACTAACGTCACCGAGGCCGTTTTGAGGTACGGCTGCTTCATGCAAACTGGTGATGATGGTTCTCAGAGCATCTTACGATCAGGAGTACACTGGACGATATATGAATTCGAGAGACACGGAGACCAATATAAGGTTATGGCGGGAGGCGGTAACACGAATCTAGATTTTTTCATAACGCTGCGGGAAATCGAGTTCATCAGTGGCCTCAATTAGGCGAAGCGAGTCTTGGCCAGCGGGGGCAAGCCTCGGAAGTTCAAACCGCAAGGTTCGCAAACCGTCCAAAGCGGGGAGGCAATTTCCCATCCGTCCGAATGCGACGTAGGCCAGGATGATCGCCCGAAACAGCCGTCTACTTCACTTCGTGTGCTTCGTGTCTTCTTCGTGTAATTCGTGAACCAAACTAATCACTTCGGCTCCGGCCCCTGCACGGACTGCACCAGATCAGCCGGATGCAACCATTTCGCGAACGCGGCTTGCACTTCTTCGGCTGTCATCGTGCTGCAACGTTGCGCGGCGCGAGTCGGTTCGTCGAGCGGGAGGTCGCGCGTGGCGAGCGAGAGCAGCGTGGATGCGATGCCGCCCACGCTGGACTCGGTCAGCGGAATCTCGCGTAGCCACTGGGCTTTCGCTTGCTGCAATTCGTCCGCGGTCACCGGCTTGGTCTGCATGTCGTTCAGGTTGCGCTCAATGATCGCGCGGGCCTTCGAGACGTTCGGCGGATCGCAGCCAAATTCCACTTCGTACAACGCCCGCGTCTTGCCGACATCGAACCCTGACTGCACGGCGTACACCAGCCCGCTGTCCTTGCGCAGGTCGCGGTATAACCGGGTCGCGTAGAATGCGCCGCCGAGCACGAGGTTGCCGAGTTGCAACGGATAGTAATCCGGGTCGTAACGGTTCAAGCCGAGCGTTTCCGCCAGTACCGCCTTGTCCTGCACCCGGCTCTTGTCGGGAACCGCAATGACCGACGCCACATTGTTGGAAACCGGCGGTGGGACCGTCTCCGGTTTCGGCCCGGTCGCCGTCCAATCACCAAACCATTTTCCGATAACAGTCTTCGCCTGGTCGGGTGTGACGTTCCCGATCACCACGATGGTTGTCAGGTCGGGACGGAAAACATATTGATGATAGGCGCGCACATTGTCCAGCGTCAGCGCGTTCACACTGTTCGTCGTCGCCTGCCGCAGCGCCGGGTCGCCTTTCGGAAACAGCGCACCCAGCAACGCCCGCTGGCTCAAATAATCCGGGCTCTCCAACGCTCCCACTACGCCGTCGGCAACTTGCTTGCGGACCGTCTTGAACGCCTCTTCAGGCAGGGCCGGATGCAATAAGTTGTCCGCCAACAATTGCACGCCACGGTCCAGATACTTGGTCAGGACATCCACCTCGAAGCTCGTGCCGGCCGACTCGTTCGCGCCGATATCGTCCAGCGCCTTCTGAAAAGCGACGCGGTCCAGCGACTCGGTGCCGAATGAGAAGAGTTCAGCGAGCACCTGGTCCACGCCCTCCTGTCCCTCGGGCATCTCCAGGCCCGCATGGTTGCGCACGCGACCGTAGACATTGACCGTGTCGCTGATCGTTTCGGGCTGCACGATGAGTTGTAGCCCGTTCGTCAGCGTGGTCACCACCGGATGCACCGTGGATTCCGGAACCGCGGGAAGCTTTGCCAATTTCGCCGCTGCCCAGTCCGGCAGCGGCACCGTCGCCGCCTCCTTGGACGTAAACGACTCGTGTCCGCCGTAGGTCGAGGACGAAGTCGCCTTTCCAGAAGCCTCGGGCGTCATGACGGTCACGATGGCGTGATCCAGATCGAGATATTTGCGGGCGACGCGATTGACATCGGATACCGTCACGCGCTTGATTTCCTCGATGTCTTCGTCGGGCGAACGGTGATGTTCCAACGCCAGCGCCGCCGACCACGACATCGCCAAACCTTCCACGGAGTTCTTCTCGAACTCCGCATCGGCCACTTCATGCCGTTTCTCCGCCTCAACCAAATCACGCGGGAATCCATGCTTCACGTATTGCGTGAGCACCGCGCGCATGTCTTTGATCAAAGCCTCGCCATCTCCCCCCTTGGGAAACGCACACATCGCATAAGCCAGGCTCGCCTTCGGCAACGAACCCAATGCAAATTCCGCCGACAACGCCTTCCCGGCCGGCACCAGCGCATACAAATCGCCGCGATGACTCGACAACACGTCGCCCATCACCTGCGCGGCAGCGGAGTCGTCGCTGTCCGTCCCCGGCAGCCGGAACGTGATCACCGCCATCCCGTACGACAAATCGCTCGTCATGTGCAGCGTGTCAGGCTTGACCGCCTGCAAATGCACCTCGGGACGACGCGCCAGTTTCTTCGACGGAATGTTTTCGAACAGGCGTTTCACGGAAGCCAAAGTCGTCACCGGGTCCACGTCGCCGACAATCACGAAGATCGCATTATTCGGCGCGTACCAATTCCGATAAAACCTTTGCAGCATCGCGCCCGTCGTCTTATCGAATGACGGTCGCGTCCCCAACGCATCGTGCGCGTACGGCGTTCCCTTGAACACCGCTTCCAGTAGCTTCATGTAAAGCAGGTACGAAGGATTGGAGAGGTCCTGGGCCACTTCCTGTTCGATTGCTCCCCGCTCCTTGTCCCACAGCTCGTCCGTTCCAAGGATCCCGCGCATCCGCAACGACTCGACATGCAACGCCAGTTCGAGGTCGTCGGCCGGAACCGTGAAATTGTATTGGGTGACGGTCTGCTGCGTATTGGCGTCGAAGTTGCCCCCCATGGCGGCGGAAATATGGGCCAGTTGGTCCGCCGAAAGACCCGGGTTGCCGCGAAACATCATGTGCTCCAGCGCGTGGGCCATCCCCGGAAACCCCTCCGGCGCCTCATCCGACCCGACCTCGTAATTCACCACCGTCGTCACCACCGGCGCCAGCGGATTGCGTACGATCACCACGCGCAACCCATTTTTCAGCGTCGCACGGAGGATGTTCCTGTCAAAAGTGAACTGGGCGTTGGACTGTCGCGGAGATAGCGCGAGCAGTAGGACTAACAGAAAATGAAGTCTTTTCATTTGTATGGAGGACAAAGATCGGACAGTGAATGACATTGCCCCGTTCGAAAGTCAACTCCGCCCGCTGTAGAAATCACGGGGCGCTAACATCAATCCGGTAGAATCGCCCCGGCACATTCGTCGCGCCACCAGGATCGGTAAACGTCAACATTCCGTCGTTGCCGGATTGCGAACCGCCCATGGCCAGCCAATTGGTCGGCGCGAGCGATGGCGTGACCTGCATCTGATATGTATGCCCCATGACCGAGAGGATTTGCACAACGAAATCGTTACCGGAAACAAATGTTTGCGCTACCTGGACGCTGCTGGCGTCCAGCACGACACCATTATTAATGAACCCACCATGGAAGTTGGTCGTGCCGCCATTGATGAGATCGATCACGCCGTTGTTGACCACCGGGCCGTAGAACTCCAGCGAGCTCCCATTGATCGCGCGCATCGTTCCGTTATTCGTGACACTTCCCGTAAACGTGAGCGTGCCGCCGCAATCCGCCAATACTGTGCCCTCGGAATCGACAACCACCGCACCGTTGATCGTGCCGCAGCCGGTCAGGAAGGAAGCATTGCGAACCTTGAGTCCGTCGGCGAACGAATGCGTACCGCCGAGCAGATGATACGTCGCCGTGCTTGCGCCGTCACCCACGACAAACTGCTGTGCGTTGGTCACAAACGCCGCCCTGCCGTTCAGCGAGCCGGCATTAAGCGTGACGATGCTGTTGGCGCCGTTCGTCGCGATGAGTTTGTCCACCGTGACCGAGCCGCCGTTGATAATCAGACTGCCAAGTCCACCGGCCGAGCTGACGACGAGCGCGGCGTTCCCGAGTGCGTTGGTGACGAACAAACCTCCGCCGGTCACGCGGACCACATTGTTCGTCCCGACAGCTCCAATAAATGCGTTGCGCGCGACGACCGAGCCGCTGGCAATCTCCAGACGATTGCTGTTGCCCGCGTTGCCGATGTACAACGTAGTGGTGTTTCGCCAGGCGGAGTTGCTCCCCGTGACTATCACCGTGTTGTTGCTGGCAGTCGCGTTGTACCCAACGGCGCCGATCCCGTCATCGGAGACCACTCCGCCGTTGGTAACGACCAACTGGTTGGCCGCGCTGTTGTAACCGATGTAACAATCAGTGCTGTGCCATACCGAATTACTGCCAGTGACTGTGACCGTGTTGTTGCTGCTGCTCGTATTGACACCCACTTCAGACACGTAACCATTGAGCGTGGCGCCGTCGGCGACGATCAACTGATTGCTCCCGCCAAAGTAGCCGAGCCAGAAATAGGAGTAGTCCGTCCAGACCGAATTTGTTCCCGTAACCGTGATCACGTTGTTGCCATTGGCCGCCGGATTGCCGCCGACAGTACTGACGAAGGCGAAGTTCACGAACTTGCCGCCATTGGTGATGATCAACTGGTTGCCCACGCCCGCGCCGATTTGGAAGCTAATCTGATTGGTCCAGACCGAGCCGTCGCCCGTGATCGTCATCATGTTGTTGCTGGCAGAAGTGTTATTGCCAAGGTATACGCTGCCGGTGACCAGCATGCCGCGGTTGGTGACGATCGACTGATTGGCCGCACCGGTGTTGCCGAGGTAGAATGTGCTGGCCACATTCCACGTCGAGTTGCTGCCGGCCACGGTGCCGGTTGCGTTCGGGCCGTCGATGTTGCCGTTGCTGCTGAACACTTGTCCACCGTTGGTGACGCTCAACCGACAGCCCGGCACGGCGGTCAACACGCCATTGCTCCAACTCGCGCCGACACCGCTGACCGAGGCATTGCCAACAGTGCTTGTGGCGACGCCGGTCGTGTCAAGTTGGCCGCCCGACTGAATGCGCAGCTCGCCATCGACGGTGAATGCGCCCGTGCCAAACGTTCCAACCTGCACGGTCGCGTTGCTGACAATGGCGACCGCATTCGTACCGATGCTCAGGTAAACGGAAGTGAACGGCGTGCCGGCCGGTGTATTGGCAATGCCCAACGTGTTGGTCACGCCGGTCGGGCCGGACAGAGCGATGTTGAAGTTGTTCACGCTGCTCGGGGCGGAGGAGAATGTGCTCGCGGTGACGGTAACGGTCTTGGTGGTAGCGTTCGTGATGAGCACCAGCGAATCGGCGGACGAGGGCGGCACCGTGCGCGACCAGCGTGCGCCATTTTCCCAAAGATCATTGCCGGGGAAGCTCCAGCTATTCGTGCTACCGCTCGAGGAGAAGATGCCCGCATGGAAGATGGCGGTGCCGCCGGTGAAGTTGGTCGTGCCGAAGTTCAGCACCGGGCCGTAGAATTCAATGATGCCGCCCCCGCTCGCGCGGAGCGCGCCGTTATTCTTCACGATGCTGGAAAATGTGAGCGTGGCGCCGTTGATATTGGCGTCGATCGTACCGTTGTTGAGGACGCCGCCGGTCACGGTACCCGATCCAGTGAGGAAGTTCCCCGTGCCGACGTTCACGGACGAAGCCTGCGCGAGGCCGTTGGAAAGGCGGAGCAGGTTGTTGAGTCCGCCACGCGCCCCAACAAAGATATTTGCAGCGGCAACTTTACCAAGTAGCGCCGCTGTGAGGCGGTTGCTGTGCGAACCGTCGCCGAGGGCGAACGAGCCGGTATTGTTCCAAACCGACCCAACGCCGGTCACCGTTCCGAAATTGTTGCTGCCGTCAATGCCAACGGTCGACGCGTAGCCGAGGCTGGCGGTGTAATCGACCACCGCGCCACCATTGCTAATCATCAGGCTATTTCCGTGGCAGGTATATCCGACGTATAGGAAATTATTCTGATTGCTCCAGACAGAGCCCGCATCGGTGACAAGCGCGGAGTTGCTGTTGCCGCCGCCGGTAACCAACGGATAGCCGATGTAGCCGCCGAGATGACCGACCGCCACACCGCCATTGCTGACCACCAATGAATTCCGGCTACCGCCGCCGCCGACATAAAGATACTGGTCGTTGTACCAGATCGAGCCGGGGTCGGTCACCAGCGCGAAATTGTTCGTCCCGAAATTGCCGCCAACGTAGCCCAGCAGGCTCTCAAGATAACCTCCATTGGCAACCGTGAGCGAGTTGCTGCGACTGGAGTACCCGATGTAGAGACTGCTGACGTACTGCCAGGAAGAGTTGGTGCCGGTGACCAACACGGAGTTGCTGATGCTGTCGGCGAAATAGCCGAGGTAACAACTGGAACCGTACGGATTGATGCCATACGCCTTCGCGCCGTTGGCGATCGTCACCGTGTTGCTCGCGCCGTCCTGACCGATGTAGAGGAGGTCATTCACCCACGTCGAGCCGGGACCGGTCACCAGCACGGAGTTGCGGTCGCTGGTCGCCGCGTACCCGATCTCGCAGTAGCTACCATCGTACACCGCGCCGCCGTTGCTGATCGTCAACGAGTTGCCCAATCCGTTCAGGCCGACGTAAAGCGCGGTCGTGTTCGTCCACGTCGAACCGCTGCCGGTGACCAACACTGAATTGGTACGTCCAGTCGTCTGGTAGCCGATGTAGCCGTAGGCGTTGGAAACCGCGCCACCCCCGGCGACCGTCAGGACGTTATGGGCGCCAAATGATCCGACGGTGATGGAGTTGGTCGAGGCCAATGTTGAGCCGTGGCCGGTGACGATCAGTGTGTTGTTACTGCCGGGGCCGTAGGAGCCCACCTCAAGGGCACTGCTGAACACCACCCCGGCATTCGTGATCGTCACCTGATTGACCGAGCCGGAGTAACCGACATAGAAGAAAGACGTATTGATCCATGCCGAATTCATCCCGTCAATGACGGCACTGTTGCCGGTGGCCGGGCTGAGCAGACCCAGTCCGCCCGCCGTACCGTATACCGTTGCGCCGTTGGCGATGACGAGCTGGTTGGCCGCCGCGGCGTCGCCGACGACGAGCTCGAACGTATTGCTCCACAGCGACCCATTGCCGGTGACGGTCACGAGATTGTTGCTGCTCGATCCGTTAAAACCGATGATGCCGTAGTTGCCAGAAACCTGACCGCCGTTGGCGATTAGCAGCGTGTTGGCCGCACCGGAACTGCCGATGTACAGGTAGTTCGTATTCCGCCAGGCGGAACCGGGGTCCTGGATCGTGGCAGTGTTGTTACTGCTGGAGATAAACGAGCCCACAAGGCCGTCGCCGCTGAACATGGTCGCACCATCCGCCACGACCAGCTGATTATTCGCGGCCTTGTAGCCGATGTACGCGATGCTGCTGTTGCTCCAGGCGGAGTCGCTGCCGGTGATCAACGCCGAGTTCTGTGAACTCTGGTTGGTGAATCCCAACGCGCCAACCGTGTCAAAGACCACGGCCCCGTTGGAAACGATCAATTGATTCCCAAACCCGCCGTAGCCGACGATGATGTTGGTGTCGTTGAGGAGCGCGCCGCTGCCGGTAATCAGAGCCAGATTGTTGCTGCTGATCGGATCAAACCCGACGCGGATCTCAACAGCGCGCACCGTTCCGCCATCCGCGACAACGAGTGTGTTGGAAGAGCCGACATAACCGGCGTAGATGAAATTCGTGCTGCTCCACACGGCACCCGCGCCGACGACTGTCGCGGTGTTGTTGCTGGTCACCCGGTCCGAACCAATAAAACCGGTGCCACTGAAGACTGCGGCGCCATTCGACACGACGAGTTGATTGTTCGCGCCCACATATCCGACGTAGAGATAGACCGTGTTGCTCCATGTCGAGCCGGCGCCCTCAATCCACGCTGTGTTAGCCACGCTCGAATTCGTGTAGCCAATTGTGCCCGCTTGAGCCAATGCCTTGCCGCCGTTGGTCACAATCAACCGGTTGCCAACGCCGGCATAACCCGCAAACAAGTTGATGCCATTGCTCCACACCGCACCGCTGCCGGCAACGACGGCAATATTGCCGGTGCTGCTGGGACCGACGCCGATGTAACCGGAGAGCGCATTGGCGAGACCGCCGTTCGCAATCTCCAGCCGGTTCGAGTAGCCGAGATCGCCGACATAGAGAGTGTCGGTGTTGCGCCACGTCGAGCCGATGCCGACGACGGTCGCGATGTTGCTGCGGCTGATGTTGGCGTCGCCGATGGCGCCTTTTCCGCTCCAGAGCAAGCCGCCATTGGTCACGACGAGCCGGTTGTTTTGGCCAATGAAGCCGTGCACGACGCTGAAACTGTTGCTCCACATCGAGCCCGGGCCTGTGATCGTCGCGACATTCAGGTTCGCGTTTGAGCCGATCAGGCCGACGACGTCCGAAACGACGCCGCCATTGGAGACGATGAGCTGGTTCGCGCCATCGACGTAGCCGATGAAAAGATTGGTTTTCACGCGCCAGACGGACCCGGTATCGCTGATCAATGCAACATTATTGGTGCCGAACAGATTAAAGCCGAGGTAGCCGTTTCCGCTGTAAACGGCACCGCGATTGGTTACGATGAGCCGGTTGTTCCCCCCGTCGTTGCCGAGGTAGACATCAAAGCGGTTCGTCAGCATCGAGCCCAGGCCCGAGATGAGGACGGTGTTGTTGCTGCCGCCCGGCACGTAGCCGACAACGCACGAGCCGTTTGACAGCACGCCGCCATTGATGATTTGCAGGGTGTCGAGAAACGTGTTGCTGCCGATGATGTAAAACGTCCCGACCCAATTGCTGGTCACGCCGCTGATGGTGTTGGTTTGGAAGTTCGCGCTGAACTGTGCGCGGGCAACGGTCGGGATAACCAAAGACACCGCGAGAATAGAT
Source organism: Verrucomicrobiia bacterium (assembly GCA_035577545.1). Lineage (NCBI taxonomy): Bacteria > Pseudomonadati > Verrucomicrobiota > Verrucomicrobiia > Verrucomicrobiia bacterium. Next base: position 18,632 of record DATLVI010000034.1, on the reverse strand, counting down.
AGCAACCCTGCCCCACGATACGCGCGTCGTTTCATCATGCCCCAGCCCAGACTACGACCCTTGCTTCTCCGTGCATGAGTAAAACATTGGCGTATAACGCTGTCGAGAATTTTTTGAGAATTGGGACAGAAATTTTTCTACAGCCTGTAGAGAGCAGGATGGTATACGATACTAATGCTTGGCGTTTTGAAGTGCGAATGATTAATCTTGAATCAACCCCGGTCCTCAGGCTGCGCGTCTCTCAGAAGGCCGAATCGATTCTGCGTTCGGGCCATCCCTGGCTTTTTTCCGACAGCATTCGCGAACAAAACCGCGACGGTAAAGCAGGAGACCTAGCCGTCATATATGATCGGAAAGACCGTTTCCTCGGGATCGGCCTGTTCGATCCTGAGGGACCGATCCGCGTCCGCATGTTGCATGTCGGTAAGCCGCAAAAACTGGACCGCGCCTGGTGGCAACAGCACGTGACCGCGACACTCGACCGACGGCACAACCTTTTTGATTCTCAGACGAACGGCTATCGGCTTTGCAACGGCGAAAACGACGGCTGGCCGGGGCTCGTTTTGGATCGTTATGACTCAACCCTGGTCCTCAAAATTTACACGACGGCCTGGATTCCACGCCTGGAAGAAATTGTGGGCATCATCAGCGAACAAGTCCCCAACGACCGCATCATTCTACGCATGAGCCGGAATATTCTGGACAAATCGCAGCCGTTCACCGAAGGCCAGATCGTTCGCGGAAAGCCCCTGATCGAGCCGGTCATTTTCCTGGAGTCGGGACTCCGCTTCGAAGTCGATGTGGTCCGCGGACAAAAGACCGGCTTCTTCCTCGATCAGCGCGAAAACCGGCACATCGTCGAATCGTTGTCCCAGGGCCGACGCATCTTGAATGCCTTCAGCTTTTCCGGCGGCTTTTCCCTGTACGCTGCCCGCGGCGGAGCCGTCTCTGTCATCGACCTGGACATCAGCCAGCACGCCCTGACCGCCGCGAACCGTAACTTCGAATTGAACCTCGGCCAGTCCTCCATCGCTCGCTGTCATCATGAAACCGTAAAAGCCGACGCCTTCGACTGGCTGGACTCGGCCCCACCAGCATCCTTCGATCTGATCATTCTCGATCCGCCGTCGCTGGCGAAGCGGGAATCCGAACGCGAGCAAGCCATCGGCGCTTACGGGAGATTGACGCGAAGCGCCATAAAACTTTTACAACCCGGCGGCATTTTGGTGGCCTGCTCCTGTTCCGCGCATGTTTCGACCGAAGAATTCTTGGGATCAGTTCGAGAAGCTGCCACCGAATCCGCCCGCCCCTTCAAGGAACTCCAAACCACCGCCCACCCCGCTGACCACCCGGCCGCCTACCCCGAAGCGCATTACCTCAAGGCAATTTATCTGAGGTTTTGATTTCGGTCATGTGATTGACTGTCGGCACGCAATAGACCGCCGACTTTGCAAGCTGACTCCCCGCGTAATTAAACTCCGCAGTCGTTTTGCAACAATAAAAACCAATGAGGCCACGCACAATAACACAAGCATCGCGCGAAGGTGCGTGGCGGCCGGCAGGGTGATCCCGATACCGGTGGCGAAAGCCACATACGCCGCCACACAGGCGGGACACTTGGGAACCAGTGCCAGCGTAGCGCTCGGAACAATCCAGCCAGCGATCTCCCCGCCACGCCGTAGACGCGCCGGGGGCCGGCGAGCGTTGTCGCCGGCTCGCGTCTTGATTTGGCAGCAGTGGCGAACGGTCACGCGCGCGCCTCCGCTGTGTGGCAACATGAGCCGGCGTTTTGAGGAAGCGCCTCGTATTCGTCGTGACGGCGCCACCAGATGCCCGCCTCGTTGCGCCCCTTGGGTGCGCGGTCAAGCCACTGGTACATGCCCCAGAGGCCGTCCAGTCCGCGCGCATAGGTCGAATAGGTGTGGTAGACAACGCCGTCTTCGAGCACGAACGCGCTCATGCCCGGCCTCTCGCGCGTGTACGTGGCCACGTCGGTTCCAGTCATGGCCGCGTGCTCGGCGACAGGCCCCTCGCCGCGTTTCGTCAGTGAATCGCCGATCCCACTTTCTGCCCACGCCGGCTCGCGCCGGTAGTTGTATTCGACGGTCCCATTGCGCTGTTGCTCCTCGGTGAGCGAGACGTTGAAGTCGTAGTTGAAGTCCCCACCAAGCGAGGACGCCCAGGGGAAGCTCCACCCCATCCGCCTCTTGTACGCCTGCAGCTTCGCGAGGGGCGCCCGCGACACCGCCGAAAACGCAACGTCGTGGTTCTCCAAGTGGACAACGATGCCGTTGAACCCGTCCGCGATCGACGAACAGGATGGACAGCCCGCTGTGTAGTCGGGTCCGAACATGAAGTGGTAGACGAGAAGCTGCGAGCGGCCCCGGAAGAGGTCTGCCAGCGAGGCACTCCCCTCGTTGGTCTCGAATCGATACTTCTTGTCAACCCGAACCCAGGGCAACTCCTGCCGCCGTCGAGCCACCTCGTCGCTGCGCCGCGTTAATTCCTTCTCCTCCTTGAGCAACCCGAGCCGGGCTGCAATCCATTCCTCTCGCGATACGATATTTGCTTTTGTGCTCATTATTACCTTTCGTTATGGGCCGATCCCGCGCCTGCGGGACGAACCGCTGTCAGTTTGTATTCAGTTTCAGTGATACGACGAACGAGCCTCGATTTTCGGACATGCATAGCGTCATTTTTTCTCCACAAACCCCGCGAAGCTCTCCACAATTTTGTCCCATCCCTGCGCGTGACTATCCCGGCTCTCCACCGAGGCAAACCGGGTATGAGTCATCACAAACTCGGTCTGTTTGCCCCGTTTGAGAAACTCTACCGTGATCAGCGACGTCTTCCCCTCCACCTCACCAAACTCCGCCCCGCTGCCGTCTTTCTCCCAATCCCACGTGTAAACCAGTCGCTCCGGCGCCTTCACCTCGCGGAACTCCCCCGCTGCCGTGAAAAACTCCCCGTCCGGCTTCTTCATCTGGATGCGATACTTCCCGCCCACCCGCAAATCCACGCTTGCCAGCGGAACCACCATCCCCGGTTCCGGCCGCATCCATTGCTGGATATGTTCCGCCGACGTCCAGGCCTTGAACGCCAGCTCCGGCGGCGCATTCAGCATCCGCTTCAAGATTAACGTCGCGTCATCCGGCTTCTGTACTTCATTATTTATCGTCGTCATGTTTGTTTTCCTTCGTTTGTAGTTTGTCCAAATATTTCTCGAACTGATCCAGGTTCGCCTCCCAGAATTTCCGATACCGGTCGATCCACGCCTGCGCCTCCTGCATCGGCTTCGCCTCCAGCGCCAGCGAATGCACCCGCCCCTTGCGCCGTCGCTTCACCAACCCCGCCTTCTCCAAAACGATCAAATGCTTCGACACCGCCGCCAGCGACATCGCATGCGGCCGCGCCAGATCCGTCACACACTCATTGCCCTTCGCCAGTTGCGCCAAAATCCGTCGCCGCGTCGGATCCGCCAACGCCCCAAAAGTCCTGTCCAACACTTTCGAATTATATTCAACCATATGGTTGAATATTAAACAAAATAAAAATGAATGCAAATAAAATCTTTAAATTTTTATTGGCCCGCAAAATCAGCGACCTCGCTTCAGTCTTGTGTGTCATTTCCCCAGTGCCAACATGCGCTCAATCGGAACGAGGGCGCGCTTGCGAACTTCCTCTTCGAGAATGATTTCGGGAGATAAAGTCTCCAAGGCGGCGACGGCTTTCTCCAGCGTGTTCTTCTTCATGAAGCTGCATTCGTTGCAGTGACAGGAGTCGGTAGGGCCGGGGATGAACACCTTATCCGGCAACTCCTTCTGGAGGCGGTGCAACATGCCGGCTTCGGTGACGATGATGAACTCACGCGCGGGGGAGTTCTTGCAGTAGCTCACCATTTTCTCCGTCGAGCACACTTCGTCGGCCATCATGCGGACGGCTGGCAGGCATTCGGGGTGAGCGACGATTTCTGCGTCGGGATACTCCTGCTTTAAACGGAAGATGGCCTTGTGGGTGAAGAGCACATGCGTCGAGCACGCGCCCGGCCACAAGATCATCTGGCGTCCCGTTTGTGTCATCACCCATTGGCCGAGGTTCTGGTCGGGAACGAAGAGGATCTTTTTGTCGGGTGGAATCGAGTTGACGACTCGGACCGCATTTCCTGATGTGCAGATAATGTCCACCAGCGCTTTGACGGCGGCAGTGCAATTGATGTAGGCCACAATCACGACGTCGGGATGCGCCTCTTTCCATTTCGCCAACTGCTTCGCGTCGCAGGAATCAGCCAGCGAGCAGCCCGCTTCGAGGTCGGGGAGAATGACCGTCTTGCCCGGGTTGACGATCTTCGCGGTCTCGGCCATAAAATGAACACCGCAAAAGAGAATCACATCGGCCGCCGTCTCCTTCGCCTTGAAGGAAAGCCCCAACGAGTCGCCCACAAAATCCGCCACGTCCTGCAACTCCGGCACCTGGTAGTTGTGCGCAAGGATGACCGCGTTCTTGAGCTTCTTCAGCTCGCGAACGCGTTCCTGCAGTTCGGTGGTGTCAGCCGTGGTAATCATCGTTGCCATCGCCATTCCAAGGTTAGCGGAATCACCCACATTGTCAACGCAGGTATGAATCCGTTGTAGCCGAGAATACGATTCGCGGCAGCAATGGCACTCGCACTCACAGATTCCAGTTTGGCACCGTGACCGGAATCAGATATTCTCCCCTCGTGCGGTCTCACTTCTTAAAAAGAATCGTCCTGCTCCTTCTATTCCTCGCAGTCGCATTCGTGTTCGCCTACCTTTGGGGTTTCTACTATTATGACCCGTTCAAGCCCGACGTCCGCCATAAGATCTTCGGCAATCAGAAACGCCTCGACGATTTTCTCGCCTCGCAACAGGTCACCGCGCAACGTCTGCATGACAGAAGCGGCGCGTTGAATCCGTGGGTCCTCGAAAGCTATGACAAGGGCATCATCGTTCCTGTCGCACCGGCCCAATACCACGTCGTACAACAACTACTTCCTCAGTCAACCTCCTATCCGTGGGGTAGAGCCAAGGCTTGCCTTCCTGACTATGGCGTTTTGCTCACATTCAGCAACCAACAACGCGCTGTCCAGATTGCCATTTGTTTCGCGTGCCAGCAGATTGGTGTGTTTGACAACGATTCAGTAGCGCCTGTGAATACCACACGTGACTTCGACCCCATCTACACCCGACTCGTGGCCGTCGCCAAGGCCATTTTCCCGACCGACCCCGAGATTCAGGCCCTCAAGTAGCAACACCTCAAAAACCTCGTGAGCACTTGCCGGTTCGCTAAACTTCGGCGATATTCGCGACGTCATTTGAACATGCCCCGCGGAGCGGGGTCGAAGATTATAACTTTATGAATACATCAGCATCTCACTTTACGAATTCGCAACCGGTCCGCTGGCTCACCATCGGGCTGGCCCTATTTCTGACGGCTGCGTCTCCTGCCCTCTACGCAGCCGCCACTCCGGCGGCAGCATCCAATGGCGATATTGATCTCGCGCGGCGCCTGGAAAGCGCGTTCGAGAAAGTCGCTGACCAAATGAGCCCATCGGTCGTCGTCATCACGACCTCAAGCAAGATAGGTGGCGCCGCGGAGTCGACAGAGGGTGATGACGGTGACAACAGTCAGCAGTTCGAGGGCACGCCGTTCGAGTTTTTCTTCAAGCACCTGCCCCAGGGCCATCCACGCAACATTGACAGACAGGGTTCCGGTATCATCCTGCGCAAGGATGGGTATATTCTCACCAACCAGCACGTCGTCGACGGCGCCGACACGATCACCGTCCGCCTCAAGGACGGCACCGAGTACAAGGACGCCAAGGTCATCGGCACCGACGACCATACCGACATCGCCGTCATCAAGGTGGACGCGAAGGATCTGCCGGCCGCAAAGTTCGCCAACAGCGATGAGGTGAAGGTCGGCCAGTGGGCCATCGCGATCGGCGCGCCGTATGAACTGGACTACAGCTTCACCGTCGGATTCGTCAGCGCGAAGGGGCGCCCGCCGATGGGAGACCCGGGGATTGTGGCGACCATCGACTACATCCAGACCGACGCGGCGATCAATCCCGGTAATTCCGGCGGACCGCTCTGCGACATCGAAGGTCGCGTCATCGGCATCAATACACTGATCCGCGGCCTGAGTCGCGGCATCGGCTTCGCCGTCCCGATCAATGTGGCGATGGATTCGGCCGAGAAGCTCATCAAGGACGGCAAAGTCACGCGCCCATGGATCGGCATTAGCATTGAGGCGCTTTCCGAGAACAAAGAACTGGCGGAATGGGCCAAGCCCTTGAAGGACGGCGTGGTCGTTAGGGAGATCCACGACGGCACGCCCGCCAAAAAGAGCACTCTCAAACCGGCGGACATCATTGTGGCCGTCGATGGCGTGGCCGTCAAGGCGCCGCGGGACTTGCAGCGGCAGATCCTCCGCAAGGAAGTTGGCCAGAAGGTCATGCTTGACGTTGTGCGCGCCGGCAAGACCGTCCAGGTTGCCTTGCAAACCGGCGAAATGCCCGACACGGTCCAATACGCGGCGCATGAACACACCCGCAAACCGAAAGCGGAAAGCGCGTTCGGCCTGACGGTACAGACCCTGACCAAGGACCTCGGCGAGCAGTTGAAGTTGGAGGATGCTGCGGAAGGCGTCGTCGTTGTTAATGTCGCCGACGGCAGCGCGGCGCAGCAGAAAGGCCTTCAACGTGGCGACGTGATCACCGAGGTTGACCGCGCCCCGGTCCATTCCGCGGAAGACTTCAAGACTGCCATCGACAAGATTGACCCGCAAAAAGGCGTGCTCCTGTACGTCCAGCGCGGCGGCACTTCGACTTTCGTTGTGCTGAAGGACTCCAAATAGGATTTGTTGTTCTCCAGTCGCGAGACCTCCCCCGACTAGCCACGGGGGAGGTTTTTTTGGAAACACTGATGGCACAACCCAACTTGGCGCGCCACACGCATCGGCAAGAGTTGGCCACGCTTACAGCCGCTATTTCCGCTGGCCGATAATGCGACTGATGCAGACCAGGCCGGCGATCTTGCCCTCCTCGTCTCGATAGGGAACCTTGCTGGTCGAGACCGGGGTTTTCTCACCGCGGTGATTCGTGAAATGCTCTTCGCGGTCCAGCACGGGTGTCCTGGCCTCCAGGACCGCCTGGTCATCGGCGCGAATCCGTTCCGCCAGTTCACGGGGATAGAAATCGAAGGCCGTCTTGCCGACAACTTGCTCGGCGGTGCGCACGCCGAGGAAATGGCGATGGGCGGCGTTGTCCACCACGTAGTGGCCCTGTGTATCCGTGACGTAGACCAGGTCGGGCAGGCTGTCAATCAAGATGGGGAACAGATGATCGGTCATCACGCGCTCAGTGACATCGCGGCTGATGCCGACGAGCCCCACCACCGTGTCGCGAGCGTCACGCACCGGCACTTTGGTCGCCGTCACCCAGCGGGGCCGGCCATCGGCGTGACGAATGCGTTCCGTCTTGCTGATCAAGCCCTGGCCCGATTCAAGAATCCGCTGCTCATCGGCGAGAGCCACTTGCGCCTGCTCCGCCGGGAAGAAGTCGGCGTCGCTCTTGCCGATGGCTCGATCGGGGGACGGCAGACCCAATACCTTCGCCTGGGCGCGGTTGATGCGGATGAACCGCGACTGTGTGTCTTTGAAGTAAATCGTATCGGGTATGTTGTCCATGAGCATTCGCAGCAGCAACTGCTCGTGGACCAATTCCTTGGTGCGCTCCTGCACCCGCTGTTCCAGTTCATCGTTCGCCTTGCCCAGGACGATCATGTGGCCGCCAAACCACGCGGCGGCCAACGCCAACAACGAGACGATGGTCAGTCCGAGAAAATTATGCACCAATTGCTGGTTCGCGTCGGCCAGCGCAATGGCCGTGGGAATGCTGACGCTGACGTAGGCATCCGCTTTGCCACGCTTTGCGCCGACCGGGGAGAACGCGTAAATGCGCTGGACACCGTCGGCGTCCACAATCTGGCCGGTTCCCCGTCCGCGATACGTCGCGACGGACTTGAGCAGGGAAGATTCGGGCGCTTGCCGCCCGGGGGCTGCGGCTGTGGGAGGAGAAGAGGCCAGAACGGTTCCCTGACGGTCCACGACCACCAGCGACGCGCCTTCGGGCATTATAACGAGGCTGGCGCCACTCATGTGCTTTGGATTCAGCGCGGCGAACACGACCGATTGAACGCGACCGGCTTCCTCAATGGGATAGGCGAAATCAATGGAGGCCTGGCCGGTGACCCGGTCAACCTGGCTCTCGCCAACGGTGAATTCCCGCGTTTGAAGCGCCTGCTGGAACCAGCTTTGATCCGCAACCGTGACGGGATTGGCCAGGGGTACGGCGCTGCAAATGACGTTGCCCTCTGGCGAGGCCACGCCCAGCGTCGAATAGAACGTGTAGATCGTCAGCAGCTTCGCCATGACCGCGTCGCAGGCGGCGGGGCGACCATCGCGGATTTCACGGGTCTGCGCCAGCCCGCCCAGGAGTTGCTGGGCGCCTTCGATCATGCGCGAGACATCCGAGGCGGTGAGGCTGGCAATCCGCAAGAGGTTGTCATGCGCCGCCTCCGTGGCGACCTGGCGCTGCACTTTGGCCGTGTACAGAATCAACCCCAGGGAGGGAATCACTGCGAGAAGAACCAGAAAAACCAGACGCACCCGCAAACTACTGAGTGAAGTTGCTTTCATCGAACCGTACCTCCGGAGTTGTGATTCGGTTGCGTTCAGCCCGTCGGGGCTATATTGCCAATAGCCCTGGAATCCGCAAGGCAATTGCGATACACCGGATTCACAGCGCGCGGCGGCATCGGTGGTGGGCTTGTCAGATAAGGACGTTCTGCTACACTGGCGCGCGATGAAAGTTGCCCAAGGGGCGTTACAACGGCGTCTGAAGAAAATTCGTTGCCTGCTGCTGGACGTGGACGGCGTGCTGACCGATGGCAAGTTGCATTTCACGAGCGACGGGGAAGAGTTCAAGACGTTCGACGTGCAGGACGGCCATGGGATCGCAATGGCGCAGCGCGTCGGGTTGACCGTCGGCTTTATCTCGGGCCGGCCGTCAAAGGCGACGGCGCGGCGCGCGGCGGATTTACACGTGAAGATTGTGATGCAGAAATCCTCGAACAAGATGGACATGGTTGAGAAGGTCAAGCGACAGCACGGATTTACGAACGACGAGATCGCTTTCGTCGGTGATGAACTGGTGGATATACCGGTGCTGCGGCGCGTGGGCCTCGCCGTGGCCGTGCCGAACGCGACCGACGAGGTCAAACGCGCGGCGCATTATCGGACGCGGCGGCAGGGCGGCGACGGCGCGGTGCGCGAGGTGATCGAGATGATTTTGAAAGCGCGCGGTTCCTGGGAACGGGCGATTGCCAAATACATGGCGTTGCTCGCCGCTCTGCTGACCCTCGCTTCCCCGCGGTTGCTCGCGGATAGCGGCGCGGAGCCGTCCCCGTCGACGGCAAAAAAACCCGCCGACACCGGCTCGGGCTACATTGAAAAGTTCGAGGTGCCGCAACGCGACGAAGACGGGAATCTGAAGTGGAAACTGATCGGCGAGCGGGCGGTGATTCGCCCGGATGGGATGATGGACATCCAAAACGCGCGCGCAGAGTTTTACACGACCAACAAGCTGGATATGGTCTTCAGTTCGCCGACGTGCCTGCTCGACCGCGCCAACAACCACGCCACCACGCAGGACCACGTACGCATCGACCGCGAGAACATGGTGTTGACGGGCATCGGCGGCGAATGGAACGGCACGACATCCTCGATGGTGATTCGCAGCAACGTTTGTGTCATTATTTCGAACGGACAACAGGTCTTTGGAGAGCCACCGAAGCAGCCATGAAAAGAATTTTTGTCACAACAATGGCCAGTGTCATCGCGATCGGACTGGGTGTAGCAGCGACCGTCTCGGCGGCTAACGCCGCAGACGCGCCCGCTGCGGAAGCGACCTCGCCGGCACCGGCAGCAGTCAAGTCCCCTCTCCCTGCAGGCGGTTCGACGAATGAGCCGACGATCATCACCAGCGAACAGTTGCACGGGGACTACGCACACAATGTCGGCACATTTGAGGGCAACGTGCTGGCGGTTGACCCGCGCATGACGGTGCGCGCTGACAAGATGACCGTATTTTTCGGCGGCACAAACGTCGTGACCACCACGGGAACCAACACGACGCGCTCGATCCAGAAGATCATCGCCGAGGGCGGTGTGGTCATTAATACCCCGGACAATAAGAAATCCAACAGCGACCACGCGGAGTACACGGCGGCGGACGGTCAGGTCGTGCTCACCGGGCACCCGCGCGCCGAATCCGCCGACGGCGTCGTCACCGGCAAGAAAATCACCTTCTGGCGCGACTCGCAGAAGATGGACGTCGAAGCCGAGCCCGGAGCAACCAACCGGACCAAGCTACTCATCTACCCCGAAGAGCAGCGGAAGCAAAACAACGAGGCAAATCCGAAGCCTAAAGAGTCGACACCGTAACGTTCCGCGTCAGTAAACGAATGGGATGAGCGTTGTCGGTACAGACTGTTGAAACTGCCGGTATTCATCGCCGAACTCCGTCGCCAGTAAGTTCTCTTCGCGACGGAGTTTGATGATGAGGGCGACGGTTACGATGACCAGGCCGAAGAACGCGTCACCCGTCCCGGCGGTCACGGCGCTGCCTAGCATACCAGTGAGCCAACCCGTATAAAGCGGGTGGCGGACGAACCGGTAGGGACCGGTCGTGATGAGTTTGTGTCCTTCCTTCAGGACCACGAGCCCGCTCCAGTAACGTCCCAGATGAATGCGCGCCCAGATCGCGAAAAGGCAGCCGGCGAACGTGGCGAAGATTCCAAGATAAACAATCCAGTCACCCCAACTCGTGCCGTAGAGCGGACCGCAAATGAGGAAGCGCCGGTGCCGTTGGAAAATAAGCAGGAACGCAATGAGCATCGGAATGCCATGCTGCCAGCGAGTCCGGCGGCTTTCTGGCGAGCGGGTGCGATGGGTAAATGGTGCGGCGATGAACCAGACGGCGAGGAGCGCCAGCCAGATCCACCAAGCGACCATCAACGGGGTGACTGATTTCACAAGCGCATCGAGTATTGCCGCCGCCCGACGAAGGTCAAGCCTTCCTCACGGCGACAGAGGCGCTTCCCGCTCACGCTCATTTCGGGAAATCCTTCTGCCGCACTTGTCAGCGGGGGCGATTCTGTTACACTGCGACGCAGTGAATCGAAGTGACACAGCTTTCTTATGAGTGATGCCCCCGACAACAACGTTCTCTTGCGCACGCAGGGGCTGATCAAGATTTACGGGGGGCGGCGCGTGGTCGATGGGGTGGACATCAACGTCAAGAGCGGCGAGATTGTCGGGCTGCTCGGGCCGAATGGCGCGGGGAAGACGACCTCGTTTTACATGACGGTCGGACTGGTCAAGCCGAATGGCGGCAAAGTATTTTTCGATGGCAAGGATGTGACGCGGATGCCGATGCACAAGCGGGCGCGGCGCGGCATCGGCTATCTCTCGCAGGAGGCGAGCGTATTCCGCAAGCTGACGGTCGAGGAAAACATCCTGGCGATTTTGGAGACGCTGCCGTTGAACGCGGAGGAACGGAAGTTTCGTCTGGATTATTTGCTGGAGGAATTGGATATTCAGTCGCTGGCCAAGAACAAGGCGTACACTTTGAGCGGAGGCGAACGGCGACGATTGGAGATCACACGCGCGCTGGTGACCGGGCCGAAGCTGATGCTGCTGGACGAACCGTTCAGCGGCGTGGATCCGATTGCGGTGCACGAGGTGCAGCAAATCATTGCCGGATTGAGGGACAAGGGGCTGGGCATCCTGCTGACCGATCACAACGTCCGCGAGACGTTGCGCATCGTGGACCGCGCGTACCTGATCGTTCACGGCAAGGTGGTGCGCGAGGGCACCAGCGATTTTTTGATCAATGACCCGCACAGTCGGGAGATTTACCTGGGGCCTGATTTCAGCATGTAGCCGGTCGGGCCGCCGCAAGCTGGAGGACGTTTTATGGAAATGACAGTGACCGGTCGACACATCGAAATCACGCCGTCGATTCGCGAGTACTCGGCGAAGAAACTGGACCACATCGGGATCGACTTCCCGCGGGTCCTGAGCGCGCATTACATTTTGGAGGTCGACAAGTTCCGGCACATCGCCGAACTCGTGCTCCAGTGCGGCAACCATCTCACCATCGAGGCGCGGGGGGTGAGCGAGGACCTGTATGCCTCCATCGATAGCGTGGTGGACAAGGCCACGCGCCAGATGCGGAAATATAAGACGAGGATGCAGCGCCATCGGCCGCGCAAGGCCGAGCTGTTCCACGTCGTCGAGCAGGTGTTGACGCACGACCTTCACGAAGACGAAGGGAGCGCGCGGCTCGTGCACACGGAGAAGTTTGCGGTCAAACCCATGTTTGTCGACGAGGCGATCCTCCAACTGGAGATTTCCGAGACTCACTTCCTCGTGTTCCTGAACGCCGAGTCGGAAAAAGTGAATGTGGTCTACCGCCGCAAAAATGGCGATTTCGGCCTCATTGAGCCGACCCTGACCTGAACATGCAGACACCCTCCATCCCCACCGTCACGGTCGAGCGCTTCTACCTGAATCACGCGGAGAAGTTGCAGCTCAAGCTCATCGCCGGCGGCGCGGGACTGTCCCGCAAGATCCAGGAAGGCTCGGTGAACCGACCCGGTCTCGCGCTGGCGAAGTTCTTCCGCTACTTCGCCATGAAACGCGTGCAGGTCATCGGCGGCGCGGAATGGGTGTTCCTGAAATCGCTCGGTGAAGAGGAAGCCGCCAAGCGCATCGAGCGGATGTTGCGGGCGAAGATCCCCTGCCTGGTTTTCGCGCGCAACGTGAACCCTCCCCTGGCCGTCCAACAGAAATGCGACGAGTACCAGGTGCCGCTGTTCAAGACCAAGATGGTCACGATGAAGTTCATCAACGCGGCGACCATTGCGCTGGAGATGGAGTTCGCGCCGCAAGTGAGCGAACACGGTTCGATGGTGGACATCCTGGGCATCGGCGTGCTGATTCGCGGCGAGAGCGGTATTGGCAAAAGCGAAAGCGTGCTGGCGCTGCTGGAGCGCGGCTACAGCCTCGTCAGCGACGACATCACCCGCATTCGGCTGTTCGAAGGCCGTGAGTTGGTGGGGACCTCATCCGAGACAACGCGTTACCACATGGAGATCCGCGGTCTGGGCATCATCAATGTGCCGGCAGTCTTCGGCGTTGCCAGCGTGCGTCCGGAAAAGAACCTGAATCTGGTGGTCACATTGATGGACTGGGACAAGATGCAAGAGGAAGTCGATCGCATCGGCCTGGAACGACAAGCGTACACGATTCTCGGGATCAATGTGCCGCATGTGATCATCCCGGTCCGTCCGGGGCGCGACATTGCGCGGTTGATCCAGGTGGCGGCCCTGGACCAAAAACTGAAGAGCCTCGGCCACAATGCCGCCCGCGAGTTCAACGAACGGCTCATCGAGCGGATGCATACCGCGCGCTAGAATTGAACGAAAATACAAGAATCCATGAATCTTACACGCAAGGGCGGCAGCGGTTCGGAAGCCAAAACGGCAAGCAAAGAGGTCACCGTGATCAACAAGCTCGGCGTTCACGCGCGCCCCGCGGCGCTGTTCGTCAAGACCGCCCATAAATTTACCAGTCACATCACCGTTGAGAAAGACGGTGAGCAGGTTAACGGCAAAAGCATTATGGGATTGATGATGCTGGCCGCGGGCCAGGGTTCCAAACTCCTCATCACCGCCGAGGGCGCGGATGCCGAAGCGGCGGTGCGCGAGTTGGAGTCGTTGTTCCTGCGCAAGTTCGACGAAGAATAATCACAAGATCGTATGGCCGAACGCACCTACCAGGGAATTGGCGTATCGCCGGGCGTGGCCCGAGGCAAGATCTATGTCTATAGCATTGCCGACGAGGTCGTCCCGGAATATGACATCGCGCCCGAGGACGTGCCGAAAGAGATTGCGCGCTTCGAGCAGGCGCTAATCAAGACGCGCGAGCAATTGCACGAACTCCAGGGGCGCATTGCCACCGGTATCGGTTCCGGCGCGACCTCGACCATCCTCGAGGTGCATCTTTCCATCACCGAGGACCCCGCGCTCATCGAGCAGGTCGTGAAGCGCCTTGAACAGGACCACAAGAATGTGGAGTTCGTCTTCAACGACGTTTCCCACAAGTACATCAAGACGCTGGCGGAATTGTCCGATGAGTTTTTCCGCGAGCGGGCAGCGGACGTGCATGACGTCGCGCGCCGCATCCTGCGCAACCTTCTCGGGCGCGATCATCGCGCACTGACGGATCTACCACCTGACACCATCGTCATCGCCCACGACCTGTCTCCGTCGGACACGACTTCGCTTGACCGCCAGCACGTTACCGGCTTCGCCACGGATGTCGGCAGCCATACGTCGCACACGGCGATCGTCGCGCGCTCGATGGGCCTGCCGGCCGTTGTCGGCCTGCGTAATCTCAGCCAGTTCGTCCACGACGGCCAGTCCGCGATCCTGGACGGCTACAGCGGCACGCTGATCATCGAGCCGACCGAGCAAACGCTGTTCGTTTACGGCGAGTTGCAGGTCAAACGCCACTCGGTCCAGGAGCGCCTGGATGCATTGCATGATTTACCGGCCCAAACACTCGACGGCCACCGCGTTATTCTTTCCGGCAATATCGAATTGCCGCACGATGTGCAGGGCGTCGTGGCGGCTGGCGCGGAAGGCATCGGGCTTTTCCGCACCGAATTCCTCTATCTCAACCGCAAGGATTACCCCACCGAAGAGGAGCAATACGAAAAGTACGTCGAGGTCGCGCGCGCCGTAAAGCCGCACTCGGTAATCATCCGCACACTCGACATCGGCGGCGACAAGTTCCGTAGTGAGGACACGACGCCGCCCGAGGTCAACCCGTTCCTGGGTTTCCGCGCGATCCGCTTTTGCCTCGCGAATGTCGACATTTTCGAAGCCCAGTTGCGCGCCATCCTTCGCGCCAGCGCCGAGGGGAACGTGCGGATCATGTACCCGATGATCAGCGGCGTGGCGGAAGTGGTGCAGGCCAACGAAATCCTCCGGCAGGTGATGGGCGACCTGAAAAAGGAGGGCATACCGTTCGACGAGCAGATCCATGTCGGCGCGATGATCGAGATCCCCTCCGCCGCGCTCACCGCCGAGATGATTGCGCCGGAAGTGGACTTCTTCAGCATCGGTTCCAACGACCTGATCCAGTACACCATGGCGGTGGACCGCGTGAATGAAAAGGTCGCCGGCCTCTACGAGCCGACGCATCCCGCCATCCTGCGGCTGATCCGCGGTGTCGTCGAAGCGGCGCACAACAACAACATCTGGGTGGGTGTTTGCGGCGAGATGGCGGGCGAGCCGCTGTTCACTCCCCTGCTCCTCGGCATGGGAATCGACGAGTTAAGCGCCGCGTCGTCGAGCCTGTCGCGCGTCAAAGAGGTTATCCGCCGCCTCACACTCCGCGAGGCGCAGGAACTCGCCGCCGCGTCGCTGCATACGAATTCCGGCCGCGAAGTGCTGGCCATGCTCAACGCGCTGTTGCAGCGGGTCGATCCCGATCTCTTGGGGTAAGCCCGCAGAAACTCCTTGTCCGAGTCGCGGATTATACAATCCGGTTATACCCCCTGACGAAGAACAAGCTGGTCGCGAGTTCGCGTAGAGCAAATGCGTAACGTTCTGATTGAATTGAGCGAACGGCTATAAACAACCATTCCGTTGCTTAATCAAAACGTGAGGCAACAAACACAGATATATGTCTGGGTTTAAGCGCTCAAGGGGCAGAGAATGTCTTCCAATGAAAACATTCGATCATTTTGCTGGCTCATCTGAAGGCGGCATGCCTCCGGGGTTTATGAGCCGACGTTCGTTGATGAAGTGGCTCGTCACTGCGGCGGCTTCCGCGAGTGTTGGGGGTGCGCTGGCAGCGGTGGATTCGACGCCGTCTAATACAACACCTCCTTTACCGTCGGTAAAGCCGTCGCGCCAGGCAGTCTATATTTCTCCGACTGCCAGGCGTCACGGCAAATTTGCCCAAATTGCTTTCAAAATGGCGAGCGAAGACACCGACGGTCTGCTGGGGAGTACGGAGTTGGTTTTGGAGCCCGGGACAATTGGCGCAGTTCCGCATCTCCACCGCGGTTTCGATGAAATCTGCCGGGTGTTGGAGGGGACGGTGCATATCCTGGTGGATAATCAAGTCACGGCCGTTCCCGCCGGCGGCTGGCATCTGCGCCCGCGCGGTCTGGTTCACGCCTTCTGGAACAGCGGGCCGGGGCAGGCACGGTGTGTGGAAATCTATGTCCCCGCCGGCCATGAACGCTTCATGAATGAGCTTGCAGATTTATTTGAGAATGGTCCTCCTGCGCGAGACGCCGTCCTCGCATTGGCCACGCACAACGATATCGAGTTTCATTTGGAATTACTCGATGATCTGATGAAGCGTTACAACGTGAAACTTTGAGATGCCCGCGTAGCCTCACAGCGTGCTGGAATAGGCCAACCGCCAGTTTGCGTAGAGCAATTCGACGTTGAGAGACACGCTCAACGTCTTTTCTTAAGTGGATACCTGCGAAAAGTCTGAACGTCACCGCTCTCGGATTTCGCGCCGTGTCGGTCCGTAGCAGTCTCCGCAGGTAGCATGACACAAGGACGAATCAAAACGCCCTTGGCCGTCTCCTCGGCGACAACCTGACACCCCACTTTCAATCCCAACCGTTGCCTCATTCCTTTCGGCAATGTCAACGTCCCACGCGCGTTCATGTTAATGACTTTAGTCATAAATTCAGTATTTCATATTTTCTGAATTGAGGCAAGGACGAGGGATGTGGTTACATTTGGATGGATTCTAGTGAGAAAATGTTGGCCGGATGGTGGGAGCCAAGAATAACTGAGATTGGACACACCGACCATGGGCATACCCCTCGCCACCGGGCGGTATCCACATTGATTGCGCCTTCTATTCCACTACCGCGGGCTTGCCTTTTGTTCCGGCATGGTTAAGCTTTCGGAGCATTCGGCGACATGAGTGCACCACCCCAATTTCCGAACGACGCAAATGGGGCCGTGCTGCGTCGAATGTTTGATGGTGGCGACGATCTCTCGAAGCCGCGAATGCTGGATTTCTGTTTTATCTTCCCAGAGCGGCATCAGGCACTCGCTTTTGCTGAACTCGTTAATGAACGCGAGTTTGAGGTGCGTATCTCCTATTATGAAGCGCGTGAGATGTTGGGAGACTAAAGTGTGTAGGCACATGATCCCAACTCACCAAGGTGTTACTGCACTGGAGTCAGTATTGGCTGCTCGTGCAGAGTCCGTTCACGGCGAGGCCGATGGCTGGGGTTGCATGATGGTAAAGAGAAAGGATGCCGATTAACAATCCAACAAACTTATGAAAGCCGCATATTTTTTTCTTACGCTGGCGGTCCTCTCATTGAACGCATGTTGCACCACGAGCCGCACACATCAGGGATCGGCGAAGTCTGATCCTGAGACGGTGTTGGTTACGTATCACGTCAAGCCTGGCAAGGAGGCGGAGTTTCAAGCGGTGCTTTCGCGCGCCTGGCAGGTATATCGGGCGGAGCATTTGGTGTTTGCCGAACCACACATCATCGTTCGGGATACGGAGGAAGGCGGCAAACCTCGCTTCGTCGAGATTCTTACGTGGGTGAGCCATGCGGCACCCGAGCACGCGCCGGACGCTGTAAAGAAGTTTTGGGAGCAGGAGCAGTCCTTATGCGAAGCGCGGAACGGGCATACCGGCATTGAAGGCGGAGAGGTTGAGATTGTTACCGGGAAATGATGACTGACACCGATACTCCAATTCTAGAGGTCGCCGTCCTGAGCGTTCGAGCGTCGGCTTGCGATGAATTCGAAACCGCGTTCCACGAGGCATCGGCGATTATCTCTTCCATGCCGGGTTACATTTCACACGAGTTACGGCGGTGCGTGGAGATTTCGAATCGATACATCCTGCTCGTCCATTGGCGGAGTCTCGAAGACCACACCATTGGCTTTCGACAGTCCCCTGAGTACCAGCGCTGGCGAAGCCTGCTGCATCATTTCTATGATCCATTTCCAACAGTCGAGCATTATGGTCCTTCACTCCCCGCAAATGCCTGATAAGGGCGGCAGCAATTGAGATTAGGGAGAGAGGAGATTGCCAATGAGCAATGACGCGCAGAGAATTAAGAATCAAAAGACCACTATCGCGCCCATGCTCTCGGTCCGAAATGGGGTGAAGGCGATTGAGTTCTACAAGGCGGCATTCGGAGCCGACGAGTTGTTTCGCATCGACAGCCCTGACGGAGCGGTGGTCGCCCAGTTGTCCGCGGGCGGCGGCGAATTCTGGCTGGCTGACGAATCTCCGGAACACCTCAATTTCAGCCCCCAGTCTCTCGGCGGTGGTTCGGTGAGGATGGTGATGACCGTGGAAGATCCGGATGCCGCTTTTGAACGGGCTGTGGTAGCGGGAGCCACCGTGGTTTGGCCTGTCAGCGATCAGTACGGTTGGCGTCTGGGACGAATCGTCGATCCGTTCGGACACCATTG